>QMQL01000087.1 GCA_003650505.1 Candidatus Acetothermia bacterium
CCGATGATCGCCAGATACGGCCGCTCCGGGTCGGACATCAACCTGGCGAGCGCCTCGACCTCTCGCTGCATCAGAAGCCCGGCGTAAGCCGGAAGATGGTCGGCCACCCCCAGGGTGGAGGCGTGCGCCCGATGGACGCTGGCGAAGGCGTCGTTGACGAAGAGGTCGGCGAGGGCTGCCAATTGCCGTGCGAACCCGGCCTCGTTCGTCGTCTCTTCGCGATGAAACCGGATGTTCTCGAGAAGGAAGACGTCACCCGCCTTCCCTTCAGCGACCGCAGAGGCGACCTCCGGCCCGATGCAATCGTCCATTTTCCGGACCGGTCTGGATAGGAGCTCTCCCAACCGTTCGGCGATCGGGTCGAGCCGGAGGGAGGGAACGGGTTTACCTCCGGGGCGATCGAGATGCGTCACCAGGACGAGTTTGGCCCCCCTGACCAGGAGGTCCTCGAGCGTCGGAAGCGACGCCTTGATCCTCTCGTCATTGACGATCCCCCCATCTTGTAGTGGGACGTTGTAGTCAACCCGGACGAGGACCGTCTTCCCCGCAACATCAGCATCCTGCATCCTCCGGATCGGATAGGGATCTCCCCCCATTACGCCTCCTTCTCCTGGACCATAGACCGATTGAATGCCCTTCGGAACTGGATTATAATGCTTTGGGATGAACAGTCAAAGCCTGATGCTCCTGGCGATAGGGTTGTTCGTGGGGCTGATCGTGACCATAGCTGCTGTCGATCAGTACCTGTTCGACAAGCACCCCCCTTCCGAGGTGAGCGGCCTCCTCTGGCGGGCGAAGACCGCTTTCGCGCACGTCAAGGACCTGGAGGCCGTCCTCGAGGTGACGGAGAGCGAAAACGAGACCGAGCCGATCCGGATGCTCGTCCGCCTCGTCAACTCCCCTCCCCAGGCCCTCTCGGTCCGCTACCTCGACCCGCCGAGCATGAAGGACGAGCTGTTCACCATCGACAATGACCTCTTGTCCCACTACCTTCCGAACGAAGATCTGATCGTGGTGAAGCGGTGGGTGGGGGTCCCTCTCTCCGCGATCGGGCTGGCCAGTCTCGACCTAGCACAGCTGGAGAAGGATTGGAAGGCGGGGAAGGTGATAGTCCGCATCCTGCAAAGCGCACCCTCTTTCTCGGGCGTCATCACGTCTCCATCCCTCTCCCTGGAGGAGACGATAAGCGGCACGGACCGGACACTCCCTTATCCGCTCTGCCTCGAATCGGTGGATCCGATAGCGAGGAGCTTCGCTGAGGTCGACCGGGCGAGCGGATCGGGTCCACTCGGGGGCGAGTACATCCTCGAGGTTAGGGATGGAAGGAGGGGAGGGCTCACCCGGATGATCTGGCTCGACAGTGAGACATACTTCGTTAAGAAGGTCGTCTTCTTCTCCGGCGAGAAGCGGACCAAGACGATCACCGTTCAGCGGCTCGAAATCGACCAAGGATTGACGGCCGATGAGGTCCTCCGGCTTCCGACCGGGGCCCCCATCATCCGGGGTTGAGGCTCACTCGCTCCCTTCGGACCTGCTCCGGCGTCGGAACTCGTTCAGGTCGAGTTCGTACTCGATGAACTCCTGGAACTCATCCTCATCAGCGAACGGGGATTCGATCCCCGCAGCTTCGAACACCTCGTCCGCGATGTAGATCGGACAACCGACGCGGAGGGAGAGGGCGAGGGAATCGGACGGCCGGGCGTCGAACTCGAAAAGCGTACCGTTGGCATCGGTGAGGAATATCGAAGCGAAATACGTGTTGTCCCGCACTTCCTTGATTACGACCTTCTCCACGTGGGCATGCAGATCATCGAGCATCTCCTTCATCAGGGCATGCGTCAACGGCCGAGGGAAGTCCTCGCTCTGAAGCCCGAACGCGATGGAGATCGCCTCCGTCTCCCCGATCCAGATCGGGAGTGCCCGCTTGGAATGCCGATCCTTCAGCAGGACCACCGGCGAATTACTCGAAGGATCAACCAAGAGCGCTTTTATGACAACCTCTCGCATCGCAATCCTCCTCATTGAGCGGATTATAGCGATCCGCCGCTTTCCGGACAATCCCTCGCCGATTGGCATTCACACTTCAGCTATGTACACTCCTCGCTGCGCTGGGTGATAGCGATGTGTGGAATCATCGGATACATCGGGTCCGAACGGGCGATCCCGATCCTGTTGAGAGGGCTGCAACGGCTGGAGTACCGCGGGTACGACTCGGCCGGGATCGCTGTATTGGAGGAGGGGCGGATCGTCCGCTTCCGCCGGGCCGGGAAGGTCCAGGACCTGGCGGATGAGCTGAGCGGAAACGACGTCCCTTCCGGCATCGGGATCGGCCACACCCGCTGGGCGACCCACGGCCCTCCGACCGAGGAGAACGCCCATCCCCATCTCGACTGCACCGGTAGGATCGCTGTGATCCACAACGGGATCATCGACAACCACCTAGCCCTTCGGAAGCGGTTGAAGGATGAGGGGCACAGGTTCGCGTCGGAGACCGACACCGAGGTCCTCGCCCATCTGATCGAAGCGCACTATGCAGGCGATCTCCGCGCCGCGGTCGGCGCCGCCATCGCCGCGGCGGAGGGGGCGTTCGCCCTCGCCGTGGTCAGCGCGGACGCTCCCGACCGACTCGTCGTCGCCCGCCGGGGGAGCCCGCTGGTCGTGGCAAAGGGGAAGTCAGGGACCTACGCCTGTTCGGACATACCGGCCCTCCTCGGTGAGGCGAGCGAGGTCCAGTTCCTCGCCGACGACGAGCTGGCAGAACTGACCGCCGGCGGTTACCGGATCTTCGACCTCGCCGGGAAGGAGGTCGTCCGGCCGCCGCACCGGGTCTCGCTCGATCCGGTCTCGATCCAGAAGGGCGGGTACAAGCACTTCATGCTGAAAGAGATCCACGAACAGGCCAAAGCGGTCGGCGAATCGATCCGGGAGAAGATGACGGAGGAGCGGACGGAGATCGACATTCCCGGGCTGGCAGGGCTCGCCGTGGACTTCGATCATGTCTACTTCATCGCCTGCGGAACGGCATACCATGCCGGATTGACAGCGGAATACCTGTGGGAGGAGTTCCTCCCCGCGCCGATGCAGGCGATGATCGCCTCGGAATTCCGGGTGCGTAACCCACACATCACCGACCGGACCCTCATCGTGGCCGTATCCCAGTCCGGGGAGACGATCGATACGCTGATGGCCGTCCGAAGGGCGCACGAGCGGAAGGGAACCGTCATCGCCGTCGTCAACAACGAGAAATCCGCGATCGACCGCGAATCGGACGCGAGCGTCTACACCCGCGTCGGCGTCGAGATCGGAGTGGCGGCGACCAAGACGTTCACCGCTCAGATAGCGGTCCTCGGCCTCCTCGGCCTCTATCTCGCGAAGCGCCGCTCCCATATCTCCGCGGGACGGGTGGAGGAGGAGCTCGAACGCCTCTCCCTCCTACCCGGGTGGATATCAGAGACCCTAAGGATGGAGAACCGGGTGAAGGCGCTCGCCGAGCGGCTCCACCGGGCGACGGATGTCCTCTTCCTCGCGCGTGGATCGCTCTTCCCGATCGCCCTCGAAGGGGCGTTGAAGCTGAAGGAGATCTCCTACGTGCACGCCGAGGGTTATCCGGCCGGGGAGATGAAGCATGGCCCGATCGCCCTGATCGACGAGGGAGCCCCGGTGGTCGTCCTCCTCTCCCGGGGTATCTCCTACGAGAAGGTCCTCGCCAACATGGAGGAGGTGAAGGCGCGGAAGGGGAAGGTCATCGCCGTGACCGATTCCCCTGACGATCCGGGATTGTCCCGGCTCGCCGACCATATCCTCGCCGTCCCGGCTGTGGAGGGGATAGCCCGGCCGATACTCTTCACGATCCCGCTCCAGCTCCTCGCCTATCACATCGCCGTCTGGAGGGGGACCGACGTCGATCAGCCGCGGAACCTGGCGAAGACGGTGACCGTCGAGTGATGGAGACTTCGCTCAGTGGGCGAGGACGCTGATCAACCGGTAAAGATCGAGGTCGACGTTCTCCGGCTTCTCGTCCATCGCCGCGAGGGGGACCGGCACCACTTTGTCCCTATCCAAACCGGCGAACACCCCGGTCTCTCCCCGGGCGAGCCAGGAGACCGCAGCGGCGGCGAGTCGGGATGCGAGGATCCGATCGAACGCCGTCGGCGAGCCGCCCCTCTGTACGTGCCCGAGGATCGTCAGCCGCGTCTCGATCGTCCCAAATTCCTCGAGGTGGGCGGCGACCGCATGCCCGGACAGCTCCCCGTCGAGCGGCCGGTCGGTCGGGGAGAACCCTTCGGCGACGACGATGATCGAGTGGCGCTTCCCCCGGCGGAGGCCGTCGGCGACCGTGGTTGCGATCTCGTCAAGGGAGAGGGGGACCTCGGGGATAAGGACGACCTCGGCTCCGCCGGCGAGCCCTCCCATCAACGCGATGTAACCCGACTTCCGCCCCATCACCTCGACGACGAACGCCCGTCCGTGGGAGATCGCAGTGTCGCGGATCCTATTCAAGCTCTCCACGACCGTGTTCAGCGCCGTATCGACCCCCATCGCCATCGTCGTTCGGGGGATGTCGTTGTCGATCGAGGCGGGGATCCCGACCGCCTTCACCCCATGCTCGCAGAGCCAGCGGGCTCCGCGCAGGGACCCGTTCCCGCCGATGACGATCAGGCCATCGAGGGAGTGCCGGCGGATCTGCTTGAGCGCTCTTTTCTGCCCCTCGGGGGTGAGGAACGCGGCCGATCGGGCGGTGCGGAGGATCGTCCCGCCACGTTCGATGATCCCCCCCACAGCCCGGTTGTCGAGAGGGAG
>QMQL01000088.1 GCA_003650505.1 Candidatus Acetothermia bacterium
CGGGAGGAGACCGGCGCGTACCTCTCTTTGCTTCCCGAACCGGATGGGCCGGCCGAGCCGACGGAGAGAAGGGTGTTGGGATTCCTCCGCGAAAACGGGGCGAGCTTCCTCCATGAGATCGCGGGTGGGCTCGGGCTCCCTCCTTCGAAGGTCGCCGCCGTTTTGTGGCGGCTGATCTGGGACGGTCGTGTAACGAACGACTCGCTCGCCCCGGCCTGGGCCGGTCCGCCCGATCCCCGGTTGTGGCGCAGGCGCGGCCGAGCGGGCAGGGGATGGAGAGGTGGCGGGAGGTGGTCGGCGTTCCCGGAGCCGGAGCCCGATGAGGGAGCGATCGAGGCGGCCGGGATACGGCTCCTCGCGCGGTTCGGGATCGTCTCCCGCGAGGCGCTCACCAGGGAACGGCTTTCGCTGGGCTTCGGAGCTCTCTACCCGATCCTGATGCGGGCGGAATGGCGGGGGGAGATCGAGCGGGGCCCCTTCGTCTCCGGGATCTCGGGGATCCAGTTCGGGCTGCGCGGAGCGGTCGAGCGGCTGAACCGGCTTAAGGGAACAGGAGCCCCGATCATCCTGAACGCCCTCGATCCGGCTAACCCCTACGGGACGTTCTTCTCCCTGAGCGCGGCCGGTGTTCGCGACTACGCGCTCCGCCGCCTTCCGGGGAACTTCCTAATCCTCCGCGACGGGATCCCGATCATCGCGGTCGAAAACAGGGGCGAGCGCCTCATCCCGCTCATTGAGCTTCCCCCGAAGGAACGCATGGCCGCCCTCGCGCTCCTCCCTAGGATCATCGACCCGGCGGCCGGGGTCCGGAGGGTGGTGGTCCGAACCTGGGACGAGGAAGAGGTCCGCGTCACGGAGATAGAGGAGGACCTTGAATGGATCGGCTTCATGGGCGATGACCGTGAGATGATCTACTACCGGAGATATTAAAGGAAACCGACGTTCAATCCTTGAGATAATACTTAAGATTGTGATAGAAGTTCTTGTGTTCAGCGATCCCTGTCTTCCGCCCTGCCGTTTGCACGCCGGAGTGCACCACCGAATGGATTCGCATATGATCGGGCTCTCGCATTGCGGGAAAGGGGGATGAGATGAACACCGTTCTGGCTGTACTGGTGACGACAGTCGTCGGAATCGCGGCATTGCTCGGGATCGCCTGGCTGGGGCTGCAGGTTCAGCCAGCGGCGTTTCCCGCCTATCCGGAGGAGACACCGGCTCTGAAGACCGTCGATCTCCCGACCGATCTTCCGGCACCGGTCAAGCGGTACTACGAGGCCATCATCGGGGAGGAGATCCCGCTCATCGAGACGGCGGTCGTCACCGGGCGGGGGAGGCTGCGGATCAAGGGAGTGACGTTCCCCGCGCGCTTTCGATTCACCTACCTCGCCGGCTGGGGATACCACCACTACATCGAACTGACGATCTTCGGACGTCCGGTGATGAAGGTTGACGAATGGTACCGCGACGGCAAGGCCCGGATGGAGCTACCGACCGGCGTGATCGAGGAGGAGCCGAAGATCGCTGCGGCCGCCAACCTGGGCCTGTGGGCAGAAGCGGTATGGCTTCCATCGATACTGATTACCGATCCCCGCGTCCGCTGGGAGGGGATCGACGATACGACCGCCCGCCTCGTGGTCCCGTTCGGCGATGAGGAGGACGCCCTTATCGCCACCTTCGATCCGGAGACGGGTCTACTCCTCCGGTTGGAGGGGCTGCGCTACCGCGAGGCTACGGACGAATCCAAGATTCCATGGCGGAACGAGCCGCTCGGCTGGCGGGTCTTCCATGGCGTAATGGTCCCTTCCCCGGCGGCTACGACTTGGCTGGATAAAGGTACACCTTGGGCCGTCTGGACGGTGGAAGTGATAGAGTACAACGTTGACGTCTCCCGAGAGCTCCCATAGGGAGCGGAGGAAGGGCGCAACCTAGCAATGATACCGCTTGTCTGCTACAATGCGCGCCATTCAAGTACGTAGAGGTTGAGTGAAAGCTGATTGGCAGAGCCCCTGCCAGGAGAAGCGATGATTGAGGCCCAGAAGTTGACGCGCACATTCGGAGCCATTACTGCAGTGAGTGATCTCGACCTCGCTGTGGAGAAAGGGGAGGTATTCGGATTCCTCGGCCCGAACGGGGCCGGGAAGACGACGACGATCCGGATGCTCGCTGCCCTGATCGCGCCGACGAGCGGCTCAGCGACCGTCGCCGGGTTCCGCGTCGGCCGAGAGAACCGGTCGATCCGTCAGAACGTCGGCGTCCTCACTGAGACCCCCGGTCTGTACAAGCGCCTCTCTGCCCTCGACAACCTCCTCTTCTTCGCGAGGTTGTACGGGGTGAACTCGCCGGAGAAGCAGGCGGAGCGTTATCTGCGGCTGTTCGAGCTGTGGGACCGCCGCGACCAGCTCGCCGGGGGCTTCTCCAAGGGGATGCGGCAGAAGCTCGCTCTCGCCCGCGCACTCTTGCACGAACCGCAGGTCCTGTTCCTCGATGAGCCGACCGCCGGGCTCGACCCGGAGGCCGCGAAGGTCGTCCGCGATCTGATCGAGACCCTGAGGACGAGGGAACGGACGATCTTCCTCTGCACCCACAACCTGGACGAGGCCGAGCGGCTCTGCGACCGCGTCGCCCTGTTCAAGACCCGCCTCGTCGCCCTCGGGAGACCGAGCGAGCTGAAGGAGCGGATGTACGGGCGGAGGACGGTGGTCCGGCTCCTCGATCCGCCAGCAGGGATCGAGGAGGCGCTCGATCTGCCGTTCATCAAGCGGATCGAGCGGGATGACGGTGCACTCGTGATCTCGCTCACCGATCCGGAGAGGGAGAATCCAATCCTCGTGAAGCGGCTCGTCGAATTGGGGGCGAAGGTGCAATCGGTCAGCGAGTTGGATGTGCGGTTGGAGGAGATGTACCTCGACGTGATGGAGGGGGACGATGCGGCGGATTAAGGTGATCCTGGTCAAGGAATGGCGCGAATCGGCGAGGAACAAGATGATCCTGTTCGGCGCGATCTTCCTCCCCCTGTTCATGGTCGCAGCCGCCCTCGTCATGGTCTATCAGGGGAAAGGGATCGACGTGCCGGCGGCCGAGGTCGCACTGTTCAACACGGCGCTGATGTACTTTCTCATTCTCCCGGCGATCATTCCGCTTGCGATCGCCGCCTATTCGATAATCGGCGAGAAGGAGCAAGGGAGCCTGGAGCCACTATTGGCCACGCCGATCTCCGACCTCGAGCTCTTCCTGGGGAAGGCGCTGGCGAGCGTCATCCCATCACTGATCATCACCTGGGCGAGCTTCGGCCTGTTCATCGGGGTCTGCATCCTCCTCCTCGGAGGGCTCCCACCGCATGTCCTCACCCCGCCGTGGATCGCGGCGATCTTCGGGCTGACCCCTCTCCTCTCCCTCTTCTCCGTCGGGGTGACGATGCTCGTCTCGTCCCGCGCCTCCGACGCCCGCGCCGCGTATCAGATCTCGAGCTTCGCCGTCATCCCCGCGATCGTCCCGCTGATCCTCTACACGAGTAGAAAGACGCTCGTCAGCCTCTGGCTGATCGGTCTTGAGGCGGTCGTCCTCGTCGCAGCTGGCGCTATCGTCCTCTATCTTGCCATCAAGGTCTTCCAGCGCGAACAGATCCTCACCCGCTGGAAGTGAATGATTATATGGAATCATTGGCTTTTTTGGGGGAATATCGCGCAGACCGAAGATGGCGATTCCTTGAAGCGTGTCTAGATGATGTAATCTGCCCTCGGAGAAGCGTTCGATCTGAGTCGGGGATATCTTGGGATCTTTGAAATAGAGCCCCCCTCTTCCTTCAAGAAATCCACCCATCTTCGCACCGCCTCTTCGGGGTGGGGTAACTCATGTAAGGTATCGAGGCAGAATATCTTGTCCAGCGATCCGGGGGGCTCACATCCTCGGCGCTACGGTGGATGACCTCGATATTCCGCTGAGGCCCGATCCGACGGCGGAGGAAGCGCAGACCCTCCTCCCAGACGTCTACAGCATATATCCTTCCATCGGGAGCAACTTCGGCGAGGGCCAGGGTGTGATGGCCGATAGCGCAACCTATCTCCAAGATTTGGTCATGGTTCCCAACCCCGAGCCGCTTAAGAACGACTGCAGGATCCTCTTGCAACGACTTCAGGCGATAGATGCCGCGCACGATCAGGAGTTTTATCGACATGGCTTGTTCAGTTTTCCCCGGTCGTCCTCCAGTCCTGCCCCAGCAAAGATACCAGAGCGCTCTCCGACGGCCAAGCATGGCGAGCGATGAAGCTCTCTTTTCGATGGGCGATTGAGGATGAAGCGAGGATTGACGATGGTTCTTCGGGAGTCCTTTCTTCTTTGTAGCCTCATGGGCATCGCCGCGATGCGTTACTGTCGTTTCTTGACCGGGTTCCATAGGGGAGTGTAGACTCCAAGCAGCATTTAGGATTTACGAGGAGGCCCCTATGCCCGAGGTAGAACAGTTCCTTCGAGATTGGTCGGAAAGCTTTCAGGGGAAAGTCCCTGATGACTATTCGCTGATCGTTCAGATCGACGTTCAGCCGGGACCGGCGTCTTGGCACATCATCGTCGGGCCGGGCAAACAACTCGAGCTCGGTGAGGGGGCCCACCCGGAGGCCGATGTCATCCTCTCCGCAACTGCAGAGACCCTTCAGATGATCTATGAGGGAAAGATAACCGCCCTGACCGCTGCAGGGAGGGCTCACGTGTCGGACTCTGCCCCCCTTGACTTCCGCCTGGGTGAGGGGGTCGAATTGACGCCCGATC
>QMQL01000089.1 GCA_003650505.1 Candidatus Acetothermia bacterium
GCGGGGCGTCCGCGCCGGGGCGATCGTGGCAATCGACGGGGACGCCCGTTCGGCCGCTAGCGGCGAGCACGATCCGTACCGCGACCTCGTTCGCAAGGCGGTCGATCGGGAGATCACCGCCGCCCTCGATGCGATCGCGATCCTCTCTGAGGGATCGCGCTGATCTTTACCTATTCTTCGAAGTATTCGTGGGCGTCGATCAGATCGAGGTGGGCGTGCGGCCTTCCGATTCAGGGGCCCGCGGTGGGTGAACAGCTCCTCCCGTTCTGAGGGAGGACGAACCTCCGGATCGGTTCGCGATACGGGCTCTTCAAGTTCTGAGGCCCTACCAGGACCGAGCAGCCGCTCAATATAAGCACGGCAAGGAGGGTCACAACAGAATGGCGAGGACGATCCCGAGCGCGATCAGCCCGGCCATGGCGATCAGCCGCCAGGGGATCCGCGCGTTCGAGATCTGGGAGAGAGGGGAGGGGCAGCCGTTCAGGGCGCAGTCCCGGAACGCCGTTTGGAGCCTGAGCTCCTGGGCGAGTCCGGCTCCGACGATCGCCTCGTCCCCGACGAAGATGACGGGATAGCTCGTCGGGAAGATCCCGTACTTCGGGGCGAGCGACCACATCAGGTCGGCGTCCGGGTCCCCTTCCTCGATGAACCGGGCAGGGAGGGCCGGGTATTCGGCCATAAGGTCGTGCATCACCGGCTCCATCCTCTCGCACTCGACGCACCCTTCGCGGTAGAAGAAGAGGACCTTAGGATCGTCGGCGGCGAGGAGGGACACGGAAAGGGAAAGGATCAAGCAACCGATCAGCAGTGCGCACGCTTTCGATTTCATCCGATCACCCCGATCGATGATGGCAGAAGCCGTGCCGCCCGGCAACTTCCGACTCATCCATTCCGGTCGTATCGAGAGAGGAGCCGGCGGAGCTCGGGGAGTGCCTCCTCTGCTGCGCGCTCCCCGGCCCGGATCCCATCGGCTGCATGGAGGTAGCCGAGGAAGGAGAGGGAGACGTCCGGTCGGATCAGAAGATCGGGTGGAGAGGAAGCGAGCTTCTGTCTGACGATCTCCTGGATCATTATCGCTATCGACTGGTTCAGGATGCTGTAGAGGCCGGGGAGTGGGCGGGAGCGCTCCGGCTGTTCGCGGGTCACCCCGTCGAGGAGCTCGCTCAGGGTGTTCGGGACCCACGTTTGATCGGCCATATCCTTGAGCCTCTCTCCGATCCGCGACCAGACGCTCCTCACGCTCTTCGTCGTCGGCTGCGGCCGCTGGGTGATGTCGAGGGCGATGACGAACTCCGCCCCGAGGTCGCGGCAGACGCCGACCGGGAGGGGGTCGACGAGCCCACCGTCGACGAGGAGGCGATCCCCCCACCGAACCGGGTGGAACAGCCCGGGGATGGCGGTCGAGGCGCGGACGGCATCGACGAGGGGGCCCTCGCGGAGGACGACCTCCTCGCCGGTGTCGATGTCGCACGCCACGGCGGCGAACGGTATCGGGAGCTCCTCGATCCGGATGTCCCCGAGGAGCCGGACGAGCATCTTCCGAAGCTCGCTCCCCGAGCTGAGCCCGGCCCGAGGAAAGGTAGGGAGGAACCCGCGGAAGAGCTTAGGGAGATCGGTGGCGAGCCACTCCTCCTCGACCTTCTCGATCGGGATCTCAGCGGCATGGGCCGCGCCGACGAGTGCTCCGATGCTCGAACCGGCGATCGCCGACACCTCGATCCCCTCCCGATCGAGGACCTTCATCGCCCCGGTGATGGCCGCGCCGCGCGCCCCCCCTGAGGCGAGGGCGAAGCCGATCTTCGGCCGGGAATGGGCCCCTCTCCGGTTCATATCCGAGCCTTCCCGATATTCTTACGCTACCTTCGGAGCGAACTCCTGAAGTGCCTTCTGCAGCTCGGCGATGTAGGTCAGCGCAGGCCCTCCGCCCATCATCACCGCGACCATCGCGACCTCCCACAACTCCTCCGGGGTCGCGCCGGCGGCGAGGGCCTTCTCGGTGTGGATCCCGATGCAGTACTTGCAGCGGGCGGTGAGTGCCATCCCGAGGGCGATCAGCTCCTTCGTCTTGACATCGAGGCGCCCCTCTTTCAAGACGGCGTCCATGAACTCGGAGAAGGCCTTCCCCTCACTGGGGACCTGCTTTCTCATTTCTCCCAGGGCACGCTTCACATCGCGCATCGCTTCCCGCATATCTCCCATCCGTATCACCTCTTAGAAGGATTCCTCATTTTCGCTGACTGGCGGCGATTATTCCATCCGTTCAGCTCAGGGGGCTTGATGACGAAGACGCCGCCGCAGATCGAGACCTGCTGGTAGGTTACCTTTAGGCCTAGGGGCTGAAGGATCTCGGTCGCTTCGTCCGCCGCCCAGTACTCCTCCTCCTCGTCCCACCGGTCGAGCCACCGCTCATGGGCACTCTCCCGCGCTGCATGCGTTTCAAAAGAGACGTCGCCGATGATGATGTATCCTCCGTCTGCGAGGTGGCCCTGCACGAGTCTATGAATGAGGTGCGCTTTCGTCGTCACTGGAAACTCGTGAAACACGTATCCCGATACGATCCGATCGAAACGCCGCTCGAGCTCCGCCGGCCATTCTCCACGGAGGTCGGCTTGCACGAGCCTCGCGTCAGGTAGCCTCTCCCGCGCCTTTGCGAGCATCCCGGCTGAGAAGTCGACCCCCAAAAGATCGCAGCCCAGCTCTGCAAAGCGGCTGGCGAGGTTCCCCGTCCCGACCCCAAGATCGAGTACACTCATTCCTTTCTTGACACAAGCGGCGGTTACGATCTCATCGAGGACCCTTTCGTAGCCTGAGAGCGGGAAGGCGGGATCGTGGACCGATCGGTCGTACCATTCTGCCCAGTTATCGAAGAGAGAAGCGCGATCTGGTTCTTTCATCTTCCACCGGCCTCGTGATTGTCGTGGAGGGCTGCGAGGAGCCTTCTTGCGTCGCGCGGACGGCGAAGCTCGGCCAGACGGATGTTTGGGAATCTCCCCTCATCGAAGATCTTCCGGTAGACCCGCCTCCGGCGCCGGAACGTCGTCAGTATCCAGAGGAGGATCGAGTCGCGGCTGAAGAACGCCTTCTTGAGCGATTCGCGGTTTCCGTTGCATACTTCCTCGCGGAGGGCGATCCTCCTCAAGGTCCGGGCGAGCGCACGGCCGAAGACGACGGGGAACCGATAGTTCAGCCAGACCGCATCCGTCGCCTTGCCCCACACGATGTCCCGGACCGCGCTGTAGTTCCCGTCGACGACCCAGCGGTCCTTCGCGATCCGTTCCTCGAGCGCCGTCCGGAATTCTTCGACTGGGACCTCGCTCCATCCCGGTCCCCAGTGGAGGGCGTCGAGTTCGATATGGTCCGACCCGAGGAGCTCGCCGAGGCGGCAAGCGAGGGTCGTCTTCCCCGAGCAGCTCGATCCGATGACGATGACGCGCTTCATGGGCCTGGGATTATCCTTCATACCTTCGGGGATGATCGTTCCGTTCCGTCTGGATATCTAGGTCCCTCCTTCGGCCCAGATCTGTCTTAGCATTTCCTCGACTTCGGTCGAGCTTCCCAACTGATCCGGCTCCGACGCCCAGCTGTGGAGGAAGGCGCCGGAAAGGCCATGTTGAGCTGCGACCTCGATCCCGATCTCATACCCTTTCGCCCGGGTCGTTGGGTCGGGTTCCCCCCCGCGCCACAGGTCCATCCCGAGGGCGGAGATGAAGACGGTCTCAATCCCCTGTCGACGGGCGATACCGAGCGCGAGCTCGGCCCGCTGGGCCGCGTCGGCGCGGTAGTCGTCCAGGCTTCGCATGTCGATCTCATCACCGTAGCGTTTCCACGGAAAGACGGCGATCCCGAAGGAGTCGTAACCGACGAACGCCCCCTCGCGGTCGAGGACCTCCCATCGTCCTGTGCCGATGTACGGATGCTCGGCGATGGCGATCCTGCCGGAATAGACCTTACGCAGCTCGGGGAGGACCTCCTTGTACCAAGCTGCCGCCTGTTCCGGCTCGAATATCAGGCTCATCTCGAACCCGGGCGCGAAGAGCTCGACTTCATGCTCTTCCGCAAACGCGGCCCATTTAAGGACGACCTCGGTCCATACCTCCTCGGACAGCACACATTCCTGGTCGGGCCAGAAGCAGGCCGACTCGACGTACGGTGTCAGGAAGATGCCGAACCCCTCCGCGTGTGCCTGATCGATTGCCTGGCCCAAGTAGTCTTCCGCCTCGGCGTCGTTTCCCACCAGTTCCCCGCTCTGGCTACAACTGTAGAACGCCCTGACGAGGAGGAAGTTTGCCCCTGCCTCCTTGGCCTTGTTCAGGAGACAGTGGTTGCTTTCGGGGTCGTACATCTCGGCGTAGATGCCGGCGTGGTAGTAGCGGTCGATCGTCCGCCAGATCAGCCCGCGGAATTCCATCCCTGCCGGGTCGGCGGTTTGCACAAGTTCGCATCCCCCTTCGATGTACCAATCCTGACCTTGGTTTTCGCTCACCACGTTGTCGACGGCCCTCGCCTGGGAGCCCCCGGCCTCTTCGGGATCGATGGGGAAGAAATCCCGGCTCAGTGACCCTTCCTCGTAGTTCCTCAGCACGACGCCCATCGCATTGTCGGTGACGGTGTTCTTTTCCAGCAATATTCCCCGCGCGTTCACGAGTTCGATCCCAGACCC
>QMQL01000090.1 GCA_003650505.1 Candidatus Acetothermia bacterium
CCCCGACGACGCGGTGAACTTCTACGCGACGCCCGAAGGGATGCACGTCATGATCTGGCAGGCGCAGTGGGCCGAGACCGGGAGTCTCTACCGGGGAGAGCTCCATTGGGTGGGAAATCCGCCGGAGGAGATTGCCTCCATGCTGGCAGACCCGACGCACGACGCGTTGGTCGACGTGGATCGTTTCCGCAGGCAGGTATCGTTCGACTATATCTTCGTCCCGGAGTTCGACGAAACAGCGGTCACCGACTGGGGTGCGGAGGAGATCACGCCGTGCAACGCTTCGGAGATGGTGGCGAATTGGGAGAAGACCGTCCTCAAGGTGAGCGAGACGAAGCGGGTCACCTATGAATTGCAGGACCTGGCCGACCTCTTCATCACACACTGGGACGACGGGACAGAGAACAAGAGCTGGAAGGAGCCGCTCATCCCGGTCCTGTTGGAGACGCCGATCGGGGACGAATATGGAGGGGTCGAGGTCCCCGCCGGCATGCAGAGCTTCTACTGCGTGGCCGTCAACGATCTGCACGACGACGTCAAGCACGGGTACCCGCGGAAGCACTGGTTCTGGGGGGTATACCGTTTCGGAAAGGACGATCACTTCTACGACGAGGCGTTCGATAAGGGCGGCCCCAACCCCGATGCAACGCGCGCAGACAGGAACGGTCTTCCAGATTGCCTCGGATCTTACTGGTGGCAACACGACTACTACGCTCATAGCGGCGAGGACAGCCAGTGGGCGAGATCAACCGAGAAAGGGGAATGGCTCCCGCGCGGTTGGCATACACCCGAAGCCGGCGGCTTCGACGGGCGTTGGGAACAGGTCTTCCCCGACGAGCGCATGATCGATTGCGCCGGGTGAGGCCGGCGGGCTATCCCCGGACCAACCCCGACATTCCAGGAAGCCGGCCTCAGCTCTGGGTGGATCCTTACCGTCCAGAGAGCAACCAGAAGTTGCGCGCATATAGATCGCGGGCACCATATCTTGCACAGCCGGCGGCAAAGTTATATATTCTTTCGTGGCGCTGATCCTCAAATAGCGCGACGAGAGTCACCAGAGTAGGGGATCAGGAGGTAAGGGACACCGTATGTTGCCGAGGTATCCGATCGGTCGGTGGGGGAACGAGCTGAAGCGACGGTTGCGCTCCCCGGAGTTCATCATCTCCCTCGTATTGCTGGTGGTCCTCTCGTACCTGATCCTCGTGCCGCTCTTCAACCTCGCCTGGAGGACGTTCAGCTGGGGGCCGGGCGACGCCCGGATATCGAGCGACGCCGTACCGGGAGAGTTCACCACCGCCCATTGGGAGCGCCTCCTCATGGGGCGGGTCGCCAACAAGATGGTCTGGCAGCCGCTCGCGCATACGATGGTGACGGGGACAATCGCGGCTCTCCTCGCCCTATTCCTCGGAGGGATCCTCGCGTGGTTCGTCGTCCGGAGCGACCTCCCGGGACGGAAATGGATGCGCACACTCTTGACGCTCCCTTACCTCGTCCCGGCGTTCGCCATTGCGATGGCATGGGAGACGATGTTCAAGAGCCCCCTCGTCGGCGGGAGGCCGGGTTTCTTCCAGGTGCTGTTCGGGGTTCCACCGCCGACATGGCTCTCCTACGGCCCGATTCCGATCATCATCGCGATGACGATCCATTTCTATCCGTTCGCCTTCATCCTCGTGGCTGCTGCCCTCAGCTCCGTCGATTCGCAGCTCGAGGAGAGCGCCGAGCTTCAGGGGGCTTCGCGCTGGACGATCATCCGAAGGATCACGTTCCCGATGGTCCTCCCGGCCTTCCTCTCCGCCCTGGTCTTGATCTTCGGCCGGACCATCGGCGGGTTTGCGATCCCCTATTTCCTCGGCGGTCCGGTCAGGTACTGGACCCTCTCCACGATGCTGTTCCGGAACTTCTCCCTCGGTCTCGACGTAAACGGTTACGTCCTCGCCATACTCCTCATAGCATTGGCCTCTCTGATCGTGTACTTCAATACCAGGGTGCTCGGCGGGAGCACGCGGAAGTTCGAGATCATCGGTGGGAAGGGGTTCAAGTCGAACCTCGCTCCGCTCGGCAGGTGGCGCTGGCCGATCTTCGGGGCCATCACGGCGTTCACGATCGCGGTGGCGATCTTCCCGATCGGCCTCCTCCTCTATCAATCGCTGATGCTGATCGACGGCCAGTACGGACTCAACAACCTGACCCTCCATTATTGGATCGGCAGGTCGGATCCCTCGATCGCGTTCGGCCTTCCCGGGCTGTTCCGGAACTCCCAGGTCCTCGGCGGGGCGTGGAACAGCATCCGGTTCGCCGTGACGGCCTCGGCGATCAGCGCGTTCCTCGGACTCATCATAGGCTACATCGTAGTCCGACGCGGCAAGAGCTGGCTCTCGAAGCTCCTCAACCAGATATCCTTCTTCCCGTACTTGTTCCCCGGGATCGCGTTCGGCGCGATGTACCTGAGCATGTTCGCCGTCCGGAGGGGGCCGATACCAGCCCTGTACGGGACGTTCACCCTGATCGTCCTGGTCGCCGTGGTCAAGCGCCTCCCCTACACGACGCGTACCGGGACGAGTGCCATAACCCAGATCAATCAAGAGCTCGAGGAAGCGGCACAGCTGCAGGGCTCGTCGTGGTTGCATCGGTTCCGCCGGATCGTCATTCCGCTCGCCACATCGGGGATCGTCAGCGGGATGATGGTCACGTTCGTCGGGCTGATGCGGGTCCTCGCCCCGATCATCCTGTTGATCACCCCGTCGACGCGTGTCCTGATGACCGTCGCCTATCGCTTCGCCGAAGACGATATCACCCAGCTGAGCAACGCCCTGATCCTGCTGGTCACGTTCATCACGATCATCGGTGAGGTGCTGATCTGGAGGCTCGGGCGGGGGAAGCTCTCCCGGATGAGGGAGGGAGCCCCTTAGGCAAGGAGGATTTATGACGTCGAGCGCATATCTCAAAATAAGCCAACTGGTGAAGCGTTTCGGCGCTGTCACTGCCGTTGACCACGTCAATCTGGAGATCGAGCCGGGCGAGTTTCTCGTCCTGCTGGGCCCTTCCGGGTGCGGAAAGACCACCCTCCTCCGCTGCATCGCAGGGCTCGAACATCCGGACAAGGGGGCAATCTCCATAGGCGACACGACCGTCTTCTCATCCGATCGTGGAATATCCCTCCCTCCGGCCAAGCGGCGCGTCGACATGGTCTTCCAGAGCTATGCATTGTGGCCGCACATGAACACCTACGAGAACATCGCCTTCGGCCTCAAGCTCCGGAAGCTGCCGAAGCGGGAGATCAAGGAGCGCGTAACCCAGGTCCTCGAGGACCTTGGAATGGCAGGGCTGGAGCAGCGATTCCCGTTCGAACTATCGGGTGGACAGCAGCAGAGGGTAGCCCTGGCGAGGCTCCTCGCAAATCGCCCTCCGGTATTCCTGATGGACGAGCCGCTCTCCAACCTCGATGCCCGACTCCGCCTGGACATGCGCTCGGAGCTGAAGAGGCTCCACCATGACTCCGGAGCGACCACGGTCTACGTTACCCACGACCAGACCGAGGCGCTCACCATGGCGAGCCGGGTAGTCGTGATGGACACCGGGGTAGTGCAACAGATCGCCCCGCCGGAAGAGCTCTACAGAAGCCCCGCTAACCTGTTCGTCGCCGAGTTCATCGGTTCACCGCGCGTGAACCTCTTCAGAGCGACCCCATTCTCTGATGAGACGGGGAAGTGGCTGTCGACAGGGGACTTCAAGCTCCCGGTGAGTCGGCTCCCGGAAGCGGAAGAGATCATCGCCGCGATCCGTCCCGAGAACATCTCCCTCCACCGGGAGCCGGTTCCAGGTGGGGTGGAATTCAGGATCTACGCTGTACTCCCCGCCGGACCGGAGGTCTTCGTCCATGTCGTCAGGGGCGAGACAACGTTCGTCGTCCGCATGCCCCCCGGCCCCGAGCTTCAGATGGATCAGACAGTATGGGTCACGGTAGACGAAAGGAGCGTCAATTATTACGACGTGGAGACCGGAGACCTTGTGCGCCGGACTTAAGGAGGATGAGCCGAACCACTGAATCGATCGGAAAGGAGGTGATCGCACGCGAAGAGCATCCTCGACATCGACGGGAGCAATCGATCGAATAGGAGGTACATGATGAACGCACGCTGGGCAGTAGTCGGCATCGCTGTGGCGTTGCTTATTGTCTCGCTAGGAGCGTTGGCACAGCAGGATTGGGCAGCGATCGAGGAAGCGGCGAGGGCGGAAGGCCAGGTGGTGATCTACTCGGTCTCCTCCCGGATGGAGAACATCGTTCAGGATTTCAAAGACAAGTATGGAGTCGACATCGTCTGGTATGACATGGAATCGTCGGATCAGGTCGAGAAGTTCAGGAGGGAGTACGCAGCCGGTGTCTCCGAGGTCGATGTTCTGTACGGGAACCACGAACCGGACTTAGTTGGAGAGTTCCTCCCGGCCGGTATGGTCGAGGCTTTCGTGCCGAGCACGAGCGCCCCGTTCCTCGACCCGAACGAGATGGAGCCGTTCCTCGTCCAACGTTGGTCGAGCCGCGTTCTGATCTACAACGCCGCCCTCAACCCTGATGGGCCTCCGATCAACAGCCTGTGGGATCTGACGCAGCCGGAGTGGAAGGGGATGGTACTCGCTCCCGATCCGCTCAGCTC
>QMQL01000091.1 GCA_003650505.1 Candidatus Acetothermia bacterium
CCGGGCCTGTTTACCCTGGCGTCATCCCGGTTCATTCGGGCTCTCCGCTCCGGCTAGAGGGCGGACGGAAGCTCGGTCAGGTCTCGTATCGTCCGATCCGGCGTGTGAAGGGGCGAGATCGGGACTTGGTCGGCGTAGGGGCCTAACAGGACACGCACCGTCTTCCTCCCGATCAGCTTCGCCGGGAGGACGTCGGAATCGAGCCTGTCCCCCACCATCGCCGCCTCCTCGGGCGGGATCGACAGGCTGTCCAGGATCATCCGGAAGAAGAGCGGATCCGGCTTGGATACGCCCATCTCCTCCGAGACGAACCGCCAAGCGAACAGATCGAGGATCCCCTCCTCGGCGAGATACCCCTTGATCCACTCCGGCTGGTTCCCGGCGAGGGCAAGGGTATACCGCTCGGCGAGCCCCTCGAGCGCCCCTTTCACCCCGGGCCGGAGGCGGGGGACGTACTCCTCGGCGATGTGCCTCCGCTGGAACTCCCGGAGCGCGTCCTTCAGGCGGCGGAACCTTCCCACGTCCGGTCGGGCTAGCGCCCACAGGGCCGAGACCCGCGGGTGAGGGGCGCAGCGCTCGGTCGCTTCGGCGATCGCCCGGAGGAGGCGCTCCCGGCCGACCTTCATCCCTTCTTCCGCGAGGAGGCGGAGGAGGTAGGAATCCCAGGCGCCGTACTCGTGATCCTCGTCGAGGATCGGTCCGCCTACATCCAGCAACACCGCCTTGATCTTCATTCCCCTCCCCTGTTGTCGAGGGTCAGCCCTTTGTGCGCCAATAGGCTCCTCCCCCACCGCGGCGATGGAGGTATCCCGACTCGAACAGCTCGCGCCTGAGGGTCGCACAGTCGCGATGATACCTACGGAGGATCCTGTTCACCTCGGGCTCGGGATACTCTATCCCTGGTTCGAACTCCCGTTGGAGGAAGCGGAGGACGACGTCCCGCTTCTTCCGCTTCGCCGGGATGCGGATCAGCCTTTCTCCGTCGAGGAAGGTATCGAGCACCTTCTGCTCCCAATCCGACCACTCTCTCGCCATACGGCGATTCTACCCGAAAGCCGGCCCTGTCGGGTCGCGGGAAGGGTGTCAGCCCGTCCGCACCAGCCGTCCGGAGAGGAGGTAGGCGGCCATGTCGAAGAGAACACGAGAAGAGAGCGCGGATCGCAGCAGCAAGGAAGCTATTGCCCATCGCCCATGCAATCTAGGAAATCGGTGAACATCAACACGCGCCAGTCAACGAGGAGGGTTGACTTCCAATACGGTATCTGGCCTCATTTCCTCACCCGGATCAGCCAAAGCCCCAGGCCCATGTGATGGCAGACCCAAAGACTTCATCAACCGCGCGATGAGCGGAGCCCCCATCTCCAAATCTCCCTCAGCGTAGCGGATTTTCCGTACATGAGGATTCCCACCTCGAACACCTTGGCCGCAAACCGCGTGAGCAGGAAGACCGTCCCCGCGAGAAGTGCCAGACTGAGCGCGACCTCCCACCACGCGACTTCGGTCACCGCCATCCGGATCATCATCACAGACGGGGTAAACGGTGGAAAGAACCCGGCAGCCCGAACCCAGGGGAGTTCCGGATGCTCGACCAGGATTTTGAGGAACACCATCGGCAGGTACACTATGAGTCCGACCATCCCCTGCACACCCCCTGAGTGGACGTCCTTCATCGTAGAGGCGGCCGTGGCGTAGAGTGTGGCGACGAGGAGGTACCCGAAGACGAAATACAGGGGATAGGTGACCAGCTGCATCGGTGAGAGCCCTGCGAGGGTGATCGGGAGGAAACGCCGTGCTGCGAAGTAGGCGAGCACCGCCCAAACGATGGCCTGAATGAGCCCGGCAAGACCGAGCCCGATGATCTTCCCCGCCATCATGTCCTTCGCCGAAACCGACGAAAGGACGAGCTCCACCACCCGGCTTGCCTTCTCCTTGAGCACCCCGTAGAAGACGATGACGCCGGAGATGAATGCCCCGACGAACAGGATGAGCGCCAGGAATACCGCGATCAGAAACGGGGGTAGGGACTCGGAGGGGACACTTGATGCACCACGCCCTTCGGCGAGGCCATAGATGAGGATGACAAGGCCGATCAGTGCGGGGAGAAGCACGGTCATGATCACGAAGCCCTTGTTCATCACCGCCCGGCGGAACTCCCAGGCAACCACCTTCCCGAGTTTTGTTTTCGTCTCACGGAGTGCCATTTTCGCCTCCCTTTACCACAGCTACGAAGATGTCGTGTAGCGGCGGGCGTTCGACCGCGATCTCTCGGATCACAAGCTCCCGTGGGATGTTGCGGATGAACGCGTCCGGCTCGACTCCTTTAGCGAGAACGAAAGTCGCCCAGTCCCCGGATATCCTGAGGTTCTTGATCCGCTGATTGGTTCTGAGGAAGCTCGCATCCCCAGCGTAGCGTAGTCGTACAATGTGCTCTCCGTGTGCTTCCTTGATCTCGGATAGGTCACCGTACAAAACGCGCCTGCCGCAGTGAATGAGGAAGATCCTGTCGCACAGCTCTTCGACGCGGTTCATCTGATGCGAGGAGAGGAGAATGGCCACCCCTTCGTCCTTGAGCTCCCGGATGATCTCCTTGAATAGGTCCTGGTTTACCGGGTCCAGCCCGGAGAACGGCTCGTCCAGGACGAGCAGGTCCGGGCGATGAATGACGGCGGCGATGAACTGGATCTTCTGCTGCATCCCCTTGGAGAGCTGCTCGATCTTCCGTCTCGCCCACTCCGCAAGGTCGAACCGCTCCAGCCAAGAAAGCGCCCGCCGACGTGCTTCGGAACGCGACAGGCCCTTCAGGCCGGCGAGGTAGACGAGCGTATCCAACACCTTCGCATCCGCGTACAGGCCGCGCTCCTCCGGCAGATATCCGATCCGCTCCTTATCGACCTCTCCTGACCCGCCGTCTAGCGTGAACTGGATTTCCCCGCGGTCGGGCTGAATGATCCCGATGATCATTCGGATCGTCGTTGTCTTCCCCGCGCCGTTCGGCCCAAGGAAGCCGAGGATCTCGCCCCGATTGACGGCGAAGGAGACATCGCGCACTGCCTGAACCCCATCGAAGCTCTTGCTGATTCCCCGGACCTCAAGGACCGTCAATTCCTTCCTCCTCTTTCACTACGCTCGTTACTCTCCCGTAGGCCCCGTCCAGCGGCTTGAAGTTTAGAATCCCGCCCGATGGCTGCACCAGCCGACCGGGAACGTCGCTACAGGGCTCCCTGAGGGAGGGGAACGGACCCCAAGTCCAGGATATGTGCATTCTGTTCACTGTAACCTGGATCCGTGAAACGGGCAAGGCTTTCACGGTAGGTTAGTCTCCAGGGGCATCGTGATCGATCGGTCGATGAAGCGAGGGTCGAAGATAAAGAGCTGACAGATCTATTGAGGCTACACTATTCGACGGTGAGTGTCATCGCCAAGAAGGTGGCTGAAGCGAAGAAACACCAAGGATGAGGTCCTGACCCCGGGGATTCCCTAGATATTGGAGGCGACCCTGAGCCCGAGCCTCCGCGCTAACCTGAACGCCTCGTCGTACTCCGCGGCGGTGATAGGCCGGGAGATCTCCGGTCTTTCTCGCGCCCTGTACGCCGGCCGGTACTGGCCCATCAGGTTCACGAACGTATCTTGCGATATCTCCCCCGCGATGAAGGCGAGGACCCGTTCCGTCCCTGCGAGCCGGTTCGGGAGGACGAGGTGCCGGATGAGGAGCCCCCGCCGCGCGAGGCTCCCCTCGATCGAAAGGTCCCCCACCTGCCGGTGCATCTCCTTCACCGCCGCACAAGCGGCCTCGAAGTAGCCGGGCGCGGCGGAGTAGCACTCAGCTATGGTCGAATCCCCGTATTTGAAGTCGGGCATGTAGATGTCGACGATTCCCTCGAGGAGACGGAGGGCCTCGACCAACTCGTAGCCCCCGGAGTTCCAGACGATCGGGAGGTTCAGCCCCTCGTCCCTGGCGATCGCGATCGCCTCCACGATCTGCGGAGCCTGATGGGTTGGGGTGACGAGGTTGACGTTTATGCATCCGAGCCCCTGGAGGCGGAGGAAGTAGGAGGCGAGTTCCGTTGTCGTGATCTCCACTCCCCGGTCGAGCTGCGAGATCTCGTAGTTCTGGCAGAAGACGCAGGCGAGGTTGCAGCCGGTGAAGAAGACCGTCCCCGATCCGCCCCTTCCGACGAGGATCCGCTCCTCGCCGAAGTGGGGGCCGAAGCTCGAGGCCCACGGTAGCGGCCCGGCGCGGCAGAACCCCCGCTCTCCCTCAGATCTCCTCGCTCCGCACTCCCGCGGACAGAGCCGGCAGGGGGAGGCGAGCTCGGCGAGCCTCCGTGCCCTCTCCCGGAGCTGATCGCTTGAGAGGCCGAGATAGGCCGGCCACGTGTCGGTGATACCCATCGCGGAAGGAGTATAGCGGTTCCGGCCCCGTGCGAACGCCGGTCTGCAGGCCGTCTAGATTGACACGCCCGATCGGAATTTGGTATCTGTAGACCGATATGGCAGCGATCATCTCACTCCTTGTCGTCGTCGCCCTCTCGCTCCTGATCACGCGGATCGCGACGGTGGCCCTCACCC
>QMQL01000092.1 GCA_003650505.1 Candidatus Acetothermia bacterium
CAGCTCGTTCGGTGCGTTCTGGATGGGGCTCGCCACGTTCTTCTTCCTCAAGCTCGCCGGGGTCGCCGGGTTCGTCGACGTCACCCCGGCCGGGGTGGCGATCGTGCTGATCGCATGGGGGATCTTCACCTTCTACGCGACGATCGCCTCGCTTAAGCTCCCCAAGGCGGTCACCTGGGTGTTCATCACCCTGACGATCCTGTTCTTCCTCCTCGCGATCGGGGAGTTCGTCCCGATCGTCCACACGATCGCCGGATACGAGGGGGTGCTGTGCGCGTTGATCGCCTGGTACGCCTCGGCCGGGATCCTGATCAACACGACGCACGGAAAGACGATCCTCCCGCTCGGGGAGCGGAAGTAGAATCCAACAGGGCGGGGCCAAAGGCCCCGCCCTTTTCATTTTCGCCGGCCTCGCAGATCCGATGAGCACCATCACCTACGCGGATATCGTCTCGGCCCGGGAGCGGATCGCCCCGTATGCCATCAAGACCCCTGTTCTCGTAAGCTCGGAGCTCGACGGGACCTTAGGCGGCCGTATCTTCTTCAAGTGCGAGAACCTCCAACGGACCGGTTCGTTCAAGTTCCGCGGGGCGACGAACGCCCTTTCCTCCCTCTCGCCCGAGAAGCGGGCCCGCGGGGTACTGGCGCACTCCTCAGGGAACCACGGCCAGGCACTGGCAGAGGGAGCGCAGCTGTTTGGGATACCGGCCTACATCGTCGTCCCCGAGGATGCGCCTGCGGTGAAGATCGAAGCGATCAAGGCCTACGGTGGTGAGGTGATCCCCTGTGCCCCGAACCAGCGATCTCGGGAGGAGACGGCGGCCGGAGTGGGAAAGAGAACAGGAGCGGTGATGATCGACTCCCACGACGACCCTCATGTGATCGCCGGCCAGGGGACGGCCGCCCTCGAGCTGATCGAGGAGGCGGGGCCGCTCGATATGATCCTCGTCCCGGTCGGAGGGGGCGGGTTGATCTCCGGGACGGCGATCGCCGCCCATGGCGCCTCGCCCGGGACAGAGGTGATCGGCTGTGAACCGGCCGGGGCGGACGACGCCTACCGCTCCCTTGCGGAGGGGAGGCGGATCACGAACTTCACGCCCCGCACGATCGCCGACGGTCTGAGGACCCCGCTCGGTGAGCTGACGTTCTCCATCATCGAGGAGAGGATCGAAACGATCGTCCGCGTCGAGGATGAGGAGACGATCGGAGCGATCCGCCTTATCCTCGAGGGGCTGAAGGTCGTGATCGAGCCGTCGGCCGCCGTCGCCGTCGCCCCCCTCCTGAGCGGCTCCCTTCCGATCGAGGGGAAACGGGTCGGCGTCATCCTGAGCGGGGGGAACATCGGGGCCGAGGCCCTCACCCGGCTCCTCGATCCGGACAACCGTCGGCATCAACACCCGGCTGGCTGAACCCCGCAAGGCGGACAAACGCGGGTTCTCCCCTCCGGGAGTTCGTGGTAGAGTGAAGTTGCCAAAGGAGGGATCATGAACCGGAAGAAGTCCGTTTTCGTCTACGCGCTGCTCGCCCTCGTCTTGGGGGTCTCCATCTCCGGGTTCGGCCAGGATGCTGCCATCCCCGGATCGGTCGGGTCTAGGGCCGGCACGGCGATCGAGCAGGCGCTCACCTATATCGACAGCGTCGCCACCTACCTCGGACAAGGGATCATCTACATCCTCAACCTAATCACCAACGACCGGGTCTCGGCCGATCTCGAGAAGCCGATCGGGTATCTCTCCCTGATCACCCTTCTCCTCCTCCTGTTCGGCCTCCTCGACTTCGCCCGCCGGATCATCTGGATCGGGATCATCGTCGGCTGGGTCCTCCTCGTCGTCCGGATCGTCCTCGACGCATTGAACATCTGACCGTCAGGTTGGCCCTCCTCCGCCCGATAGGTAAGATTGAGGCCGTGGCCACCTCGTGTTGCGAAAGGAGAGCGGATCTTCGATGGCTGAGGTAACACTCACCGACGTGACCAAGCGCTTCGGCGACATCATTGCTGTCAAGGACATGAACCTCGTGATCGAGGACGGAAGGTCGACCTCTCCATCCTCCACGTCTTCGATCCGGAGACGGAGAAGACCATCCTCTAGCCGATGAGCGACCGGACGGCCCTGAAGCGGAAGGCCGGGGAATGGGCGGCCGACCGGTTTGTCAAGGACGGGATGATCGTCGGCCTCGGCCACGGTTCGACCGCCGCGTTCGCCGTGAAGCGGATCGCAACGCGGCTGAAGGAAGGGAGCCTGAGTTCGATCCTCGCCGTCCCCTGCTCGAAGGAGGTGGCGCGGGAGGCCGAGCGGCTCGGGATACCGCTGACGAGCCTCGACGAGAACCCGCGGATCGATCTGACGATCGACGGGGCGGACGAGGTCGACGCGAACCTGAACCTGATCAAGGGAGGGGGTGGTGCCCTCCTCCGCGAGAAGGTCGTCGCCTCGGCGAGCTCGCGCGAGGTGATCATCGTCGATCCGACGAAGCTCTCACCGGCCCTCGGGACCCGCTTCCCCCTCCCGATCGAGGTGGTCCTGTTCGCAGCTTCGGTAGAACGGGCCTACTTGGAATCGCTCGGGGCTAGAGTGAAACTCCGCGGAGGGGATCGGCCGTTTACCACCGACCAGGGGAACTTCATCCTCGATGCGAGCTTCGGTCCGATCGAGGATCCGGACGGGCTCGCCCGCCTTCTCGATGCCCGGCCGGGTATCGTCGGCCACGGCCTCTTCCTCGGCCTTGCCACCGACCTCGTCGTCGGAAGGGAGGATGGGGTGACCCACTTCACGAAAGAAGATACCCCGATCGGATCCTTCACTGGTTAGGACTTACCACCGTGCGATCCAGCCGATCGTGAACTCGACGATCGGATCGCCGAACGTCCCCGAGCGGACGACCGTCTCGAACGAGAAGGAGAAGCCGGGTGAAAGGGCGGTCGTGAACCTGAAGGTCGTCATCCCCCAGTCGAACAGGGTCGTGTGGTTCGACTGGAAGTAGGTGGCGAGCCGCCACTCCCCAGGGTCGCCGCAGCAGGAGGATAGCGGCCCTGAGAGCGAGAAGAGCTCGAAGTAGTCCGACTGGCCGGTGAGGACACTGTTCCTCAACGGATCGAGGGAGATCGCCGAGACGAAATCGATCCCGTGACCGATGGTATCCTCGATCCTGATCCCGTAGAAACCGATCCCACCGATCCCCGGGCCGGGGACCGCCTCGAGCTCGGCGTAGAGCCTGATGCAGTCGATCGGCGGGAGCTTCAGTTCGATCGTCGGATTCAGGGCCTTCTCGGTGAGCTCGAACTTAAGGTCGAAATCGAGGAAGACCCCATACCCGCCGGCTGTGAGACGCGGGACGGGAAGGTCGGAGAGGGTAAACTCGAGGAAGTCGAATCCCGAGCAATCGAACGCGATCGTGCCCGTCACGGGAAGGCCGCAGACGGAGGCTGAGAGGGTCAGGTCGGCTTCCGAGAACGAGAAGCTGCAATCGTTGCTCATGACGAACCTAACAGAGCCCCTAAAATCGATACTACCGAACTTCCCCTGCGTGACGAGCGCCTGATACGATGCCGTCTGGGGGAGGGTCAGGTACAGGGTGTGAATGAAGGAGACCCCGAGCAGGTCGAAGGCGCTCGTCGCCCTCCAGTAATCGAACAGATCGATCAGGCTTCCCGCATTCGGATCGAACATGAGGTCCGACTCGATTTCGATCCCCTCAATGGGGAAGGAGCAGTCGAGCTCGAGGGAATCGAAGGCGAGCGCCCCTCGGTCGAACTTGAGGAAGGCGATCCCCTTCGCGGTGAACAGCCCGACCCGGTAGACCGTGGTGAACCTGGTGTCAAGGGCGGTCACAGACGCCGATTGGACGTTGAACGTCAGCCCGGCATCCCAACTTCCCGAGATCGCCCCCGAATCGGCCGGAAGGGCGGTGGCGCCGAGGGCGACGGCGAGGAGGAGGCCGGTCCGGATCATCCCTCCACCTCCAGGCTGAACCGAGCGACCCCACCGGTCCCGAGCGGTATCTTCACTTCGTATACCCCCGGTTCGAGCCCCCCGGTGTCGAGCATCAACACGTACGCGCCGAGCCGCTCGTCCCAGGCCACTGAGATCGCATCCGGATAGCTCAAGCCGTCCTCACCGATCAGCGCCCAGGCGACATCGCCCGACTCGTACGCCCCGGTGAACGCGGCCGGGACGTAGATCGGGAGGATCGAACCGCGATGGAGACAGACCGTTGCCGATCCCCTCCCTTCGCAGCCGACGACCGCGATGTCGACCAGAGCGGTCGAGCTTCCGCCGAACGGATCTGAAAACCTGATCATCGCCGCATCGCGCCCGGTGAACCCCTCCGCCGGGACGTAGAGGAGCCCGATCGAAGCCGACTCGATCTCCTTCGTCGTCCTTCCGTGCGGGGCATAGGTCACGTCGGCGAGATCCCCGAGGATCACCCCGTGGACCGGGAGGGAGTCGATGGTGAATTCAAAGGGGATTTCATTTGGATTTCCTGGATTTAACCAGATGTCGGTCGCCGCGATCTCGAAATCGATCCCCTCACCCCCGCAGCCGCTCAGATAGAG
>QMQL01000093.1 GCA_003650505.1 Candidatus Acetothermia bacterium
CGTGGAATCTTGGGGTCAAGTCTTCATTCTTGGTGTTTCTCCTCGTTGCGTGCTGGTCGGAAAACCTCGTCCTCGAATCGCGCCAGCCCCATTCCGATAGTCTCCCCGGTCGTTTCTTCCCCGAGCCTTGTCGCGGTACAATCGCAACGTGATGACGGAAACATTGCGGATTTCCGGGAAGAACCTCGGCGAGTTTGCGCTCCCTGAGTTCTGTCCCCGCTGCGCTTGGTTGAAACTGAAGATGCACAACCGACTTCCTTACCAGATCTTCCCCGGGATTTTCAGTTCGATCGATTCTTACACCAAACACGTCGTGCACGGCTGGATAGACAAGCACGGCGATCTGCCGACATGGCTCTCCGAGCTCGGACCGATCATCGATTACATCCCCCCGCCACATCATTCTCAGTTTCAGCTTAAGATCCCTGAATACGGGATCCTCCTCACCGGGGCGCCGGACGGGATGCTCGCCCTCGCGGACGGGTCGATCGCGATCATCGACTACAAGACGGCTAGATACA
This sequence comes from Candidatus Acetothermia bacterium, assembly GCA_003650505.1. Lineage (GTDB taxonomy): Bacteria > Bipolaricaulota > Bipolaricaulia > UBA7950 > UBA9294 > B2-G16. The sequence goes on from QMQL01000093.1 coordinate 522, forward strand.
CGGCCAACCAGGATAAGCTCCTGCCGATGTATGAAATTCAGCTGAACACATACGCGCTGATCGCCGAAAGCCGCGGCTTCGGCAAGGTATCAAGGCTTGCCCTGATCTACGCCGAACCGGTCACTGACGCGGCAGAAGCGGCGCAACCGGCGATCCACACCGCCGATGGGTTCGCCATGCGGTTCTCCGTCCGCGTCCATCCGGGCGTTCCACACCGCGACCGGCTGGCTCCGCTGTTCGCTCGGGCCCGCGAGATTTTCGACTTACCCGAGCCTCCCCCGGAGACCGGGATGCGACGACTGCACCCGGCTCCATTCCCTCCTTCACTGGATCGGCCGATGACGGATCCTCGCCGGGGCGTTATTGCGGGGCGAGTGGGATCGGTCTTGCATTTCAACACTAGAAGTTAACTGACCCCCGGGTTTTTCATGACGGCGTTTGGCGATGATTCATCGTGATAGCGGCCGTCGATCGGAATGTGCTTCAGCCCGTAAGCATCTTGATGATGTGCTTTGCCAGAGGTTCCTTTATCTCGCGATGCCGGGGAACGGGTTGACAAACCCCTGTTTTGGGGTTCTGGTACCAATCATGTCGCGCCCCGCGACGAATTAGGACGCATCCGCGATCTTCAAGCCGGCGAATGAGGTCGCGGCGCTTCATGATAATTGAAGCTCGGCCACCCGACGGACATTGGGGATTTCTTCACCTGTCAGCTCGTTGTAGAGATCGCGTAAGTTTTCCTGTAGTTCTTCTAAGGTTTCCCCTTGTGTCCAATAGTCTGGGAACTCCTCGAGGTAAGCGAGCCACATATTCTCATGCTGCCAGTAAACGTATCTAATGCGCTTCCCCATGGCGTTTGTTAGTATACGGTCGTCGTCACCGTCATGCAAAATCAGGAGTGAACGCGGTTAGATGCTGTATTGAAAGTCAACCCTCCTTGTGGGCTCGAGCATGGTGCGATTCGCCGCTTTTGCAGATCGCATGAGCGATGAGCAGCGGTTTTCTCGCGGCTGGGGAATCTTTGAATCAAGTCTTCATTCTTGGTGTTTCTCCTCCTTGCGTGCTGGTCAGAAATCCCCGTCCTCGAATCGCGCCAGCCCCATTCTGATGTTCCCACCCGATCGGGGAGGAGATGGGGGTTGCCCATGCAGATACGCCGAGGCTATGATGGGATGAAAGGAGGTGCAAACGATGAAGGAGCTACGTTTCACAGTGGAGAACCGGCCTGGGACCCTCGCAGAGGTTGCCGCGGCGCTCGGCGAGGAGCACGTCAACATCGACGGCATCGCTGGGGTGGAGGTGGAGGACACGGGGTTGATCCGCCTGGTCACCGATAACCCTGGAAAGGCGCGCAGGGTCTTGCAGAACCTGGCCCTGGACTTCGAGGAGAGCGAGGCTTTGATCATCGACATCCCCAATCATCCCGGGGAGTTGGCCACGCTCCTCGGTCGGCTTGCGAGCGACGGGATAAACGTGGAGTCCTGTTACGCCGGCGTGGAGCGGAACAAGCTCGTCCTCACCGTGGACGACGTCGCCCTGGCGAAACAGATCCTGCGGATAGCTTAAGTGAACATGGGGCCTAGTCTTGTAAACCAACAACTGAGATCCCTCCGTTTAGCAGGGGCACAACGGCAAACTCTGCTCTCTACTTAGCGAGCACTCTTATCAATCGCTCGAGAGCCGCTTTATGCTTTGCTCGGTCCATCTTGCGGATGTTGATCAGCTTCCAGGGGATGGAGGGAAGCTGGTCCAAGTGATCGATCCCCAACAGGTCCCATCCTGGCTCGCCACGTTTAATGGATATGAGAAACTCCTTCTCTGAATCGTCAAGGGCATGGACGATAATGTCAGCCAAGTTACGCTGCACTTCCAGGAGATCGTCGAGCGATGCCTCGTCACGGGTCATTCCTGCAAATTGATCCGTGTAGAGCTGTCTGATGTATTGAAGCTTGGGGGCCAGGAGCTCATTCATCGGCCGATTGTGCCCGGCCAGATGGACGACGAATGCACGGCGGATCTCGGGAGTGATCCCTCCCTCGTCGAGTAGCAGCTTGACGTCGAACAGGTCGCGAGGATGTTGCCGATCCAGGGCTGCACAGAGTTTTCCTCCATACAGATCGGCCACGGATAGCGTTCGGACGCTTACAAAGGCACCGAAGTGCTCCTGCGCAGCTGGACAGAGGTCCCGTTTCTCCGGTGCGTAGACCGAACCACGGATGATCAGGTTGGGCTCGATCTTGACCGTTGCTCCTGGAGTAGAAACGAGGAGCCTTACGGCATGACCTCCGCGGCGGAACTCTCGAGCCGTTGCTCCCGGGATGCGCTTCTCGATATCATTCTTGAGTGACCGAAGGGCCTCCTGAATCTCTCGCAACGCCTCATCCCGCGGCTTCAGGGGTAGGTAGGTCAGATCGATGTCCACCGACACACGCGGCAGGTCCTGCACAAATAGGTTGATCGCGGTGCCGCCTTTCAAAGCGAAGCAAGGATACCGACTGATCTCGGGGAGGCAGCGGATCAGTAATCTGCCTGGGGGTCATAATGGCGATCAAACACCGGGCAGCTCCTCCTGGGCGGGGACGGTTATTTGGTATTTCAGGTTGAGCCGTCCTCCCTTGTAGAGCTGACGCCTGCCATTACCGAGTTCGACTCGTTCAAGATCCAAGCGGCCGAACCAGGCGTGTCCGATGGTCTCCGCGCTCCAAAGGAACAACCGTTTGACCTTCACCGATCGGCAATTCACCAGTAAGTCCTGGACTACGCTCGGCCGGAGGGTGGTCAGCCCTTCCATCAGCCGGTATGCCTGCTCGACATCGTCATTTACCTTGACGAGACGCATTTGCTCCATGATCGCACGCTCCGGGCTCGACATGACGATCTCGAACCCGCCGCAATCTAACTTGGTGGAGGCCGCCTCTGGAATCCGGTTGAACAGAGACAGGCAATGATGTTCCAGCTTGACTTTCCATGGATGACAGCGGAACCATGCCGGTAGTCGCTCCGGACGGTCGCTTATCAAGTTGACCTTCTCTTGTTGTCCGAGTGGAACAAAGTGGGAAAGGCCCTGAAGCTCCAGAGCGATACGTGCTCCGACGTGCACGCTCAGGCCGAGCTGGGTCTGGAGGGCGTAGAGCCCTCCTCGCCAATCAATTTGATCGCCGGATCGTACAAATGCCCCTCTGCCTATCCGTATAATCCAATTGTGAAGCACATATTTAGTGGCTAATTGTCGAGAGATGCCAAGTTTACTGAGTTTGGCCTGAGTGGCTACCGTCCCCTTTGGCCACTCTTTCAGTAACTGGTTTATCTTGCTGCTGTTTTGACTACTCATGGTTTACATATCGTGTGGAAGATAAACGCAGGTGAACCCCCGTTTATTTTTCCGCTTAATTGTCCACTGTAGCTTGTCGTATGTCAAGAAAGATAAAGGGTATGTCGGAGTCTAGTCTGCTTTCTTGGTGGTTGGACGCCTTAAGCCGGATCGCTCAGCGTTCGAACCCCATTGAAGGGGGAGGAAGAAGGTATGCGTGGCTGATCACTACGACCGGTCGCCTACCTCCCTGCTCGCATCCCCGGACCGGGCTAAGATCGGCCCAGCGGATCTCGCCCTCAGTATTCTGGCCATTCCTGCAACGTCTCGGCTAGGCCCTCATCGGCGAGCGCCCGCTCGACCGCCGGATTGAGCTTGGCACATTCCTCGGCGAGCCGTGTTCGCTCCAAGCCCGTTGACATCAATCCAACCTACCTATGCGCATCGTCGGGCCTGGCCTTTCGGTCCGACACTTGGGATGCATGAATCGATGGAAAGGGAATGTGGTTAGCCTCACCCTTCGCCTGTCGAACCGCACGCGGACTATTTCTCGAAATCGAACCCTCCTTCAGTGAACAGCGTCAGGCAGGCATCTACCACTTCGGGATCGTACTTCGTCCCCTTATTCTTAGAGATCTCCTCCAACGCTCTGTCAATCCCGAGCGCTGGCCGATACGGTCGGTGAGAGACCATTGCCTCAACCA
>QMQL01000094.1 GCA_003650505.1 Candidatus Acetothermia bacterium
CCTTCTCAGCCGCCTGGTGGGATGCGAAGCAGGCCCACTCATCCCTTCCGGCCCCTTTCGAATCGATTGCCTGTTCGAGATCACGCTGGGCTTGCGCAAACCAGTCTTTCGCCCGATTGGTCATCGATCGATCACCGATTCGCATTGTAGCACTCAGCGAAGGGAAGAAGGAGCCATCCCCCCCTCACCCTGACCCTCTGCCACAGGGAGAGGGAACAAAGGGAGGTTGAAGCCTACTTACAGACGATGATCTCGGGCTCGAGATCGATCCCGAACGCCTCCTTGACCCGCTTCTGCATCGATTCCAGAAGCTCGAGGACCTCGGAGGCGTTTTTCTCGCCCTCGTTCATCACGAAGTTGGCATGAAGCTCCGATACGTACGCACCGCCGACTCGCATCCCCTTGCAGCCGGCCCGATCGAGGAGCTCACCGGCCGATGGGCCTTCGGATGGGTTCTTGAACGCGCAGCCGGCGCTCGGGCCGGTGGGGTGCTTCCTTCGGCGCTCAGCAATCAGGCGACGGGCAAGCTCGACCGTCCGGTGGGGTTCGCTCCTTGTCAGCTCGAAGGTCGCGGCGGTCACGACGATCGGAAGATCCCCTTTGATGATCGCGCTCTCACGGTAGCCGAGTCTCAATTCGCCCGGATCGAGCCTGATCGGGCCGGAAGGGGAAGCGGCCTCGATCGAGGAGAGGACGTCCGCAGTCTCTCCCTCCCTCGTCCCTGCGTTCATCGCCACCGCTCCGCCGACCGTCCCGGGGATCCCGCACGCCCACTCAAGACCGGAGAGGCCGGCGCGGGCAGCGAGCCAAGCGATCCTGGCGAGCGGCTCGCCGGCAGAAGCGATGATCCGAGTCCCTGACATGCGGATCCCGGTTAAACGCCGCGTATCGATCACAAGGCCGTCGTAGCCTGGGTCGGGGAATATCACGTTCGTGCCGGCGCCGAGGACGAAACGGGATAGGCCTTCCCTCTTCGCCCAGGAGAGGAGCGCGATCACCCGATCGGCCGAATCCGGCGAGGCGAGGAAGCGCGCCCGCCCACCGACGCGAAGTGAGGTTAGTCGATGAAGCGAAACCCACTCGCGCATCCTTCGATCAGGGGTTGCTGCAGTGGCACTGATGCCGCTTTTCGAGGACCTCGAAAGTACCCTGCGCTTCCGCCCGGCCACCGAGCTCGTCGATCACGGTGACTGAGACCGTGTGTTCGCCGGCCTCGGTGAACGTCTGCCAGATCGAGGGAGAGATGCTCGTTATCGGATCCCCACCGTCGATCGACCACTGGTAGGCGATGATCGAGCGGCCCCTGGCGATAACGGTTATCGCCGCAGGACTGTCGATCACAGGAGCACCCGGGACGATCAGGCTGATATCAGGCGGAGAGACCTTCACCTCTTCGAGAACGCGATCGTAGGAGAGGTAGTGAGAATCGAGGGTCATGGATCCTTCATCCGCCCAGGGGATGGCGCCGAGAAGCCAGAAGGAATCAAGAAAAGAGGGATCCGCCTCGACCGGGATCCAGGCGGTCCCGTCATCGCCGAGATCGATCCCGACGAGGATGAACGCGTGCGGCTCCCCGTTCCAATCATCGACCGAAACGATTTTCACCTGATACCCGAACGAGTTGATCGTCCCGGCGACGAACCACATGAAATCGGTATCATCCCAGCCGCGGTTCTCAAGCTGCCGGTGCGTTACCGGGTAACCGGCGCCCAGGATCTCCGCGATCGCATCGATCCCGGCTTGAAGGGCGGCTTGAGCCTGCGGCAAGTAGGAAGAGGGCTGAAGGAGGGGGGGATCGGCGGCCAAGGCACCAAGGACAACGAGAAGAACGATCGGCAACAACAAAAGGCGTTTCACTGCCTCTCACCTCCGGGTTTGAACGGGCGTTAGTATACGCCTGATCCTCCTACACCGCGAGAAAGGGGGTTGTTTCAAAAAGAAAACGGGCCCCGCTTGCGGGGCCCGTTAGATAGATCAGGTTACTACCAGGTGACCGTGAAGGTAAGCGTCCACTTGGTAACACCGGTCGCGACCTTATAGACCAGGCCCATACCGAAGTTGAACTGCGTGGAGACCTGGAGCGACATGTTCGCGTCAAACTCGGAAACGTCGAACAGGCTCGCGTGCGCCGCGCCGAAGTAGGCCGTGATGTCAAAGCCGAACGGCCCGCAGCAACCGGTATCGGTCGTGGCGATCTTGTAACCCTCCCAATAGTCGGTACCGTAGAGGATCGAGGGCTTTGGTGCAGCGCCCCAGTAGGAGACGCCGGTGAACGAAACCCCACTGATCTCGTAGTCGATAATCCCGATACCGACGAGCTGAATGCTGTTGATCGACAGCATGTCACCGGTCGTATCAACGTCCCACCAAGTCGTGAAGCAGACGTCATTGCCGAAATTGAAGTGTGGCGTGATGGTGAGCGTCTTCGTCTGAAGCTCGAACTTGATCGAGGCATCGAACGACAGCCACGGAATGGTATCAACCTTGAGCCCACTCACACCGAACGTCGCATACTGGAATCCGGCGCAGGTGAAGTAAAGCTCAGCGGTCACGTCCGCGCAAGCAAACGGGAAACCGAGGCCGATCTTTACGTCCTGCCAATCGAGATCGCAGTCAGTAGTAGTTGGATCTCCGAAGCCGAGCGCGATGCTTGTGAAGTTAACCAACCCGGTCGATCCCGATCCACTCAGAGTGAGAGAAAGACCCTTCCCGTCGAGGGTCCAAGCAGAACCGAGGCTCATCCCGCCGAGGGAGAGGCCCACCGTTCCAGTCCACTTATCGAACGCGCCGGCCGGATCGAGGTCGAGCACCGAGCTGAACGAGAACGCGCCGAGCGCACCGCCCGCCGAGAACGTTTGATCGCTCCAACCGGTATCGGAAAGCGTGGACACCGAAGTGAAGATCCACCCGCCGACCTTGTAGTCGACTTGGAGCGTCGAGCTAAAACCGAAGGCATCAGCAAAGCTGGTCTTCGTTGGGTCAATAGTAATCGTCGACGCCCACTTACCCCCCAGGGTCTGGGCGGAAGCGAACAGCCCGATCCCCAGAAGAATCGCAAGGCTTAGTACGAGAGCCTTTTTCATTTACAAACCTCCTTACGCATTTTACGCAGACTACGCAAGTCTTCCTATTGTAGGTAGCTTTCGACAAGAAGCGTCCTTCCCTACCTTCCTAGAGATTGCTAGTGCGCAGACCACCTCCTTGTCAGAGCGTAAGATTCGCCTCTCCACTGAATCTCACACTCATCATAATCATCCTCGATCGGCAAGTCAAGTGATGCGCGTTACATTCAAAGTCCTAAGGTGGCGAGGGCAACCCCGATTATCCCGACAAGCAAGGCGGTGAGCGAGATTATGAAGTTCGCCTGGACCCGCTTTACCAGGGAAGTAGGGCTTGAAGTTGATATATCTTGAACTTGTGTCTTAAGAGCTGAAATATCCTGCTCATTCTGAGCAACACGGGAGGCAAGCTCCGTCCCCGCGCCGCCGCCGAGCGAGTCGACATCGGCCTGAAGGCTGTCGAGGTTATCGGAGACCTGGAAGATCAGGTCCTTCAGGACGTTCAGGTCATCCGGGGTGACGCTCTCCGGGTTGTTCTGCATGTAGCGGATCGCCCGGGCGATCATCGCGGCGGCCCAGTAGCGGTCGGCCGGAGCGTCGCCGTTGTACTTCCCGCCGGGAAGGCCGGTTATGATCCCCCGCTCGGCGAGATAGGCCAGATCGTCGTACGCCCAGTGGTCCTTCGGGACATCCGTGAATATCCCGCCGGTGTCCGGCGGCTCGGCATGGCCGTTTCCCGTCTGAGCGAGCGCATAGGCGCCGCACAAGGCGGCGAAGACGGCGGCGATCAGGATGATTGAGACCTTAGCTTTCACCGTTAAACCCCCTCCTAAACCGAAATCGTCCTCAGTATAGGACCGGTTCGTTTCCCTGTCAACGCGGGTGGATGAACCTCAGCCGGTGGATCCGCGACGGACCGAGCCGGCCGATCGCATCGAGGTGGGAAGCGGTCCCGTATCCCTTGTGCCGGGAGAGCGAGTAGCCGGGAAAGCGAGAATCGAGGCTCCGCATCAGCCGGTCGCGGGCGACCTTAGCGATGATCGAGGCGGCGGCGATGTGGAACGAGCGGGAGTCTCCTCGGGTAAGGACAACCTCGATCGGCCCGTCTCCGCCGAGGCTCAGCCCCCGGTCGAGGAGGGCAAGATCGACCGGATGGGCGATCATCGCGTAGGCGCGGGAGGCGGCAAGCCGGGCGGCGCGGACGATCCCGAGCCGATCGATCTCAGCCGCTGAGGAGAAACCGACTCCGAAGCGGGCGATGTCCTTTATCCTCTCGAACAGGACCTCGCGGCGTTTCGGCGTCACGCGCTTGGAATCGTCGAGGAACGGGAGCTCCGCGGCGAGATCCTCCACCCTCTCGAGGTCGAAGGAGACGCCCCCGACCGACACCGGGCTGGCTAGCGCCCCCCTCCCGGCCTCGTCGAACCCGGCGACGACGATCCGGCCGCTTTCCCGTTTACGTCCGGAAAAGAGC
>QMQL01000095.1 GCA_003650505.1 Candidatus Acetothermia bacterium
GATCTCGGTGATCCTCCCCTGGGCGATCAGCTGTTGGCCGTCGGGATCGATCTTCGCCTCCTCAAGGAGGCTGTCGATCAGGCTCCTGGGGCAGACCTTCCCCATGAACGTGTAGGTCGACGAGCGGCGGGTGATCCTCCGGCCGATCGTGACCTCGGGAGCGCTCTGCCCGTCCTCGAGGAATCGGTCGAACCGCCCGTCGTTCTCCAGGTAGAGGGTCACCTCGGCGCTGTCGGCCGGGTCGTATTTCTCCCCTCCGTTGAATATCAGGTGCTCTAACCGGTCGGCACGGAGCTGCGAGGAGCGGCGGCCCATGACGAAGCTGATCGCATCGAACAAGTTCGACTTCCCGGAGCCGTTCTCACCGACGACGGCGGTCACCCCATCGAAGAATGGGATGACCGTCCGCTTCCGGAACGACTTGAACCCAACGAGCTCGACCTTGTTGATCGTCGCCATCTTATCGCTTCTCTTCGCCCCCCTCCCCCCGCCATTCGAACAGGTCGAGTTGCATGACCTCCCGCCGGGGAAACTCCGGGAGAGGGGAGGACCCGGAGAGGAACCGCTCGATCTTGTAGCGGTTGTAGTCGTTCGGCTCGGCGAGCCCCTCCTCCCAACGGATGATGGAAGGGATAGAAACGCCGAGCTTCTCGGCAACGGCCCGCTTGCTCCACCCGTTTCTCAACCGGAATCCCTGGAGGCGTTCGCCCAAGCCCTTCAAGAGTTCCCCCTCAGTCGGTTTACCAATATAACTTTTGTTACACCCTAGTGCAAAATCTGCGGGAGGGGCTGTAACCCGCCCCTCCCGCTTCCTTCCTAACCCCTCATCCTTCCGTATCCAAGATCTACTGGCCGATGAACCCCCAGATCAGGGCCCCGACGCCGGCAAGGAGCGCGACGATCGAGATGAAGTACAGGGTGTCGATCTGGCTCTTGATGTCCGCACCTTCCTCCAACGCCGTGATCCGCGCATCGTACTCGTCGAGGAGCTGCTGGTTCGACTGGAGGATCCCCTCGCGCGTGCTCGTAAGCTCGCCGGATAGCCCGGCGATCGCTGTGTCGAACCCCTCCAGCTTGGCGCGGTTGTTGTCGACGCGGATCGACAGGGCGGCCATCGACCGCTCGAGCTCGATCACCTTCTTCTTGAAGGTGCCGACGTCCTCGTCCTCCAGTGCCGCTATCCGGCCGGCGAGATCATCGTACTGCGCGTTCACCCGCGACAGATCGGCCGTGAAGTCGTCCCGCAATGAAGCGATCTCACCCTCGACGCTCTCGCGGAACGCGTCGAACGCCCCCTTGAACGCGGCATAGTCATCGACGAGGGCATCGAACTTGTCGCTCAGCATGGAGAGATCCCCTGCGGTCGCCTCGCCCTGGGACTTCAGTTCATCGCAGAACGAAGCCAGATCTGACAGGCCTCCCTCGAGGGCGTCGATCCGGTCGGTCAAATCCTGCTGCGCTGCGCTCAGGCCGTCGACGTCCTCGCGGAGCCCGACGAGCTTCCCTTCCGCATCCTTGATCTCCACGGAGACCGCTGTGATGATGTCCTTCAGATCCTCCACCTTCGCGCTGAGCGCGTCGATATCACCCATGTTCCCTTTGACTTCGCCGATCAGCTCGGACATGAAGGACTGCAAGCCACCGAACGCATCCTCCATGCTGGCGAGCTCCTGCTCGAGGAGCGCGGAGGACGTCTGGTCCGTTTCCTCCTGCGCGTAACCGACGACGACCAGGAAAACAAGGAGGGACAAGACGGTCACCAGTGCGACAGAAAGCGCTCTTTTCATCGCCATCCTCCTTTATCCTTTCCGTAGGATTCCGCTCGAGGATAGCCGTCGCACAAGCGGAAAGAGAGGACCGCTGCGGCCGATCGGAAAAGAGTTTGTCAGTAACGACACGGACAGCTGTCCTGTCTCATCGCAAAAGGGGCGGGGCCCGACAGGGACGTCCCCCGCTGCCGGATCGTCCATGACTGAAATACCGAACCCTACCGACCTTGCGTCCCCTAGGAGACGGTGCTACAATCCGCCCTGTTTCGTGCGGCGAGCGAACGGCGTTTCAGGCGGGAGAGAACGCAAGTCCGCGGAATCCCCAGCACGACAATCCAATCCGACAAGAGGGGTGCATTGCGAAACATGAGCATTCTAATCGTCATACCAGCGGCTATTTCGGTGTTGGCCCTCTTCGGGGCGTTCTCGTTCAACCGCTCGGTGGTCCGGAAGGCGCAGGGGACGGACCGGATGAAGGAGCTCCAGGGATACATCCGCTCCGGGGCGTTCACCTTTATGCTGGAGGAGGCCCGCGTGATGGCGATCACGATGGTCGTGATCGGCGTCCTCCTCTGGGTCCTGTTCTACTGGGAGGTGGCGGTCGCGTTCTGGCTCGGATCCCTCCTTTCCATGGCGGCCGGGTTCATCGGGATGAACGCCGCCACCCACGCCAACGCCCGTACGACCCAAGGGGCACGCAAGTCGTTCAAGGAGGCACTTACGGTCGCCTTCTCCGGCGGTAGCGTGATGGGCCTGTCGGTCGCCGGGCTGGCCGTCTTCGGGCTCGTCGTCGTCTTCCTCGTCTTCCGTCATCTGTTCGACCCGGGGAACCTGCAGATCGAGACGAGGTATCTGTTCGGGATGAAGGGGGCCGGGGTGAACCTGATAAAGGGGGCTCTAGTCGTCAGCGCCTACTCGATGGGGGCGTCCCTCGTCGCCCTGTTCGACCGGGTCGGCGGCGGGATCTACACCAAGGCGGCCGACACCGCGGCCGACCTAGTCGGGAAGGTCGAGATGCACATCCCGGAGGATGATCCCCGCAACCCGGCGACGATCGCAGACAACGTCGGGGACAACGTCGGGGATGTCGGCGGGCTCGGGGCCGACCTCCTCGAATCGTTCATCGGGGCGATCATCTCGGTGATCGTCATGGTCCTCTACCTGTACGTCGGACGGGGGAATCCGAGCCTGCAGGGGATCATCTCCAAGCTCGGGTTCGCCGGCGGATTGACCGCGTCCAACTACTGGTGGATCGTGATCGCCCCCCTCGTCATCGTCGCCGGCGGGACGTTCTCCAGCCTACTGGCGATCCTCTACGTCCGGTTGAGCGGCCGGGCGGAAAACGTGCAAGGGATCCTGATGCGGGGGACGCGGATCGCAGCGCTCATGACCGGGTTGACGACCTTCCTGTTCTGCTGGTTCTCGCCGCTCTCCCTTAACATCTTCTACGAGGTCGTCCTCGGCCTGATCGCCGGTGTGGCGATCGGCTTCTTCTCCGAGTACTACACATCGACCACCTACAAGCCGACGCGCGACCTGGCGAAGATTAACCAGGATGGCCCGGGGATCGGGGTCGCCGCCGGGCTCGCCGTCGGGATGCTCAGCACCTTCCTCCCGGTGATCGTCCTCGCCGGCGCGATCATCGGCGCCTACCTATTCGGGAACCTCCTCGGGGTGGCGTTCGCGGCGATGGGGATGCTCTCGTTCGTGGCGATGACCGTCTCGGTCGACACCTACGGCCCGATCGCGGACAACGCCGGCGGAATCGCGACGATGTCCGAGCTCCCGCCCGAGGTGCGGGAGCGGACCGACAAGCTCGACGCCGTCGGGAATACGACCGCGGCGATCGGGAAGGGATTCGCCATCGGTTCGGCGGCGTTCGCCGCCCTCGGGCTGATCGCCTCCTACATGTGGTCGGCGATCGGGAGCGCATCCCAAGTCGTCGCACCGCAGCTCCCCATCGTCGGGCAGATCGCAGCCAACCTCTCCCCGACCGGAAGCCCGATCGAGGTGGGGGCGTACGTGATCGCCGGGCTCGTCCTCGGGGCGATGGTCCCCTACGTCTTCTCCGCCCTACTGATCCGTGGGGTCAGCCAGACCGCCGGGATCCTGGTGGAGGAGATCCGGCGTCAGTTCAGGGAGAACCCGAAGATCATGGCCGGAGAGGAGCCGGCCGACTTCAACCGGTGTATATCGATAACCGCCCACGGCGGCGTCCGGAAGATGTTCCTCCCGGCGATGATCGCGGTCGTCACCCCGCTCGCGTTCGGGCTGGTCTTCGGGCGCTACGCCCTCGGCGGGTTCCTGATCGGAGGGTTGCTGTCCGCGATCCAGCTCGCCATCTTCTGTGGAAACGCCGGCGGGGCGATGGACAACGCCAAGAAGTACATCGAGGAGGGGCACTACGGCGGTAAGGGCTCCGAGGCGCACGACTCGAGTGTCGTCGGGGACACGGTCGGCGACCCGCTGAAGGATACGGTCGGACCGTCGCTCGACATCCTGATCAAGCTGATGTCGGTCGTCTCCCTTGTGTCCGCATCCCTGTTCCCGATCTATCCGATCTGGGGATAGACGATCACTTACGAATGACTCGTGCGGGGCCCCGTGTACGGGGCCCCATTCATTTGATCGCTCCGGTAATACCTCCCTTGCA
>QMQL01000096.1 GCA_003650505.1 Candidatus Acetothermia bacterium
CCCGGCCGAGGATCGCTCAACCCTCCTTGCCTATCAGATCCCGCGCGCGATCTTCGTAGATGGGAAGGAGATCTCTTGGGGATACGAAGCCCCGCAGGAAGGGATCCGAGCCGCCCTCAGGAGAGCGCTCGCCTCTTCCGACACCCGGGGGATGGATGAGGCGTGAGTCCTTCCCCTACCGTCCTGCTGCAGAGAGTATTGCGATCAAACGCGAAACGATCGTTTCCCTCAATCTCGTATCCGCGGTCGCTAATCCCTCCTTCCGACTCTCCACCGGAGCCTCACTCGATGGATGAGGGCCGCTCGAAGTGAACAACAGCCTACACCTTTTATCTCATCGGGAGAGCGCGTATCCTCTGGCGATCAAGGAGGTCGTTATGCAGCTTCGCACTTTTATGATCGTGTCCCTCGCCGCCGTCCTCGCCGTCGCCCTCTTCGGCTGCGGCCCCAAGGAGTCGGGTCCATCCACAGCCCCGGCAGAGGAGACCCAGGCTCCGGCAACGGTGGGAACATCGGAAGAAGGGATCGTCGCCTACGTCAACGGGGAGCCGATCAGCCGGGATCAGCTTGGGGAGGCCAAAGAGTCTCTGATCGACTACTACCAGCAGATCTACTCCCAATTTGGCCAGGACATCCGCGCGATGCTCACCGGAGCGCGGGGGCGCGTGCTGGACCTGAACCTCGAGGTCGACGCACTGGAGCGGCTGTTCTTCGATGCCATCGTCGATCAGGAAGCGGGGAAGCGCGGTGTTCAGCCGACCGACGAACAGGTCGCGACCGAGTTTCAGGAGCAGTACACCGGATTCCTGAACGATCACAACCTGACCGAGGAGCAGCTCGCCGATTACCTGGAGGGTCAAGGGAGTTCGCTCGATCGGTTCAAGGAGGATGCCCGTAAGAGCGTCGCCGACCAGCTGACCGTCGAGGCGGTCAGGAGCGCTGTCGCGGGTGAGATCGACCCTACCGACGATCAGCTCGAGGCCTACTTCGAGGAGAACCGGGACCGTTACGACACGGAAGAGGAGGTCCGCGCCTCGCACATCCTCGTCAAGACGGAGGAGGAGGCCCAGGCGATCCTCGATGAGCTCGCGGATGGGGCCGACTTCGCCACCCTCGCCAGCGAGCGATCGCTCGATACCGGGAGCGCAGCGAACGGGGGTGACCTCGGGTGGTTCAAACGCGGCCAGATGGTGAAGCCATTCGAGGACGCCGCATTCTCCCTCAAGGTGGGGGAGACGAGCGGGGTCGTCGCGACCGACTACGGGTATCACATCATCCGCGTGACCGACAGGAAGGAGGCGACCTATCCGGAGCTCGCCGACGTGATCGACCGTGTCAGGAGCGACATCACCGATGAGATCACATCGGAGAGGTTCCGCGCCTGGTACGAGGAGGCATACGACAATTCCACGACATCCGTCGCAGACCCCCTCCTCGCCGCGATCCGTACCCAGCAGGAGGATCCCGACGCCGGACTCGCCGCCCTCGAGCGGCTGAAGGAGGAAGGGTCGGTCGACGAGCCCTACCTCTCCTTCATCATCGGATTCGCCTACGAGAAGAAGATGAACGACGCGATCAGCCGGAGGAAGAACCTGGAGGAAGAGGGTTCGGACAATCCGAGCGCCGAGGAGCAGATCGCAGCCCTCGACGAAGAGATCGAACAGGCGAGGGAGAGAGCCCTCGCCGCCTATCAGGAGGCGCTCTCCGAGCACGAAGGGGATGCGGAGATAGAGGAAAGGATCGAGACAGTCAAACCGCAGATCCCGTCCGAAGAAACCGAGTGACCTTCGGTAGGAAGCATCGTAAGGTTAAGGGAGCCATGAACGGAAGGAAGGTGGCAGCCGTTACGCTCGTCCTCCTCATCGTTTCATCGGTCCTATCCCTCGCCAACACCCCGCCCGAACCGGCGTTCTCCGCTTGGCGGGATCCGGGAAGAGGTGAGACGGTCGTTGTGTTCGATGCCTCCTCCTCACGGGATCCGGATGGCCAGATCACCGTCTATCAATGGACGTTCGGCGACAAGACGACCGGCTCGGGGACAACGGCCGAGCACACCTATCCAACCATCGGGAGCTACGAGGTCACCCTCCTCGTGATCGACAGTGCTGGCTCACCCGCGTTCCTGACCGAGACCATCGACATCGCGAGCCTCCCCGACTCCCCCGCGGGGGAGGACGCCGAGCAACCGGCGGCTGCAGCGAGCGTTCCAGTCGGGACGAGGGTGGGGGAGAGGGCCCCTGAACTCGCCCTTCCCGACTTCGACGACCGGGTCGTCCATCTCTCCGACTTCCTCGGCAAGGTCGTCCTACTCGAGTTCTGGAGGAGCACGTGCCCCCACTGCGTCGCTTCGACCCCGTATCTGGAGGAGCTCCGCCAGAGCTTCGAGGATCAGGACTTCGTCGTGATCCTGGTCGTCCTCGATTCCAATCCGGCCGAGGCCCACCTATTTCTGACGGAGAACGGATACACCGGGTTCATCACCCTCCGTGAGCTCGATCCGACCGATCACGAGACGGCTGAGGCTTACGGAATCTCCGGCGTACCGCGTGCCTTCCTGATTGATAAGACGGGCGTGATCCGCTACACCGGAGGGCCGGGCGGGATCGGCGAAGAGGCGATCGCCGGTTGGTTGTAGGACCGGCCGATCGAGGCAAAGGAGGAAGATGTCCGAGCGCGTACGGAACGACGACAACCTGAGCTGCGAGGTGAGGCTGGAGGAGTACCTCGACATCAAGCGGCTGATCGATGAGTTCGGAGAACCGGCCTACCGTGCGGTGCGCGACTACTACCGCGCATGCGGATACGAAGCCGGCTACGACCTCACCCTCGCTCTGATCAAGGAGGGGAAGCTCTCAAAGGATCGGATATCCTCCGACCCGGCGGGTAGCCTCCTCCTTCTGATGGAGGAGTTTTTCGCCCGGCGGGGCGGGAATCAGCCGATCCTGGCGCACAAGGGGGATGACGTCACGTTGACGACGAAGAACAGCGTCTTCTGCCCATCGCCGATCGCCCAGAGAGAGAGCGGGGTTCAGCACAAGGACGTCTGCAACATCCACAAGCGGGCGTTCATGGAGGGATTCAGCCGGGTTCTCGAGGAGTTCGTCCCGGGAATCCAAGTTCAGTACACGAACGTCACTTCGCGGAGCATCGATCCGGAAGCCGACTGCGTCGAGCTCTTCCGCGTCCACTCACCGGCCTAAGGGAGGACCCGGTATATCGCCACCTCTTCTAACCGGCCCTTCAGCACCCTCTTCGGAAGCCTGACCGCCTCGATCTCACCCTGCAGAAGCTCGTACGTCTCCTCGGTGATCAGGATCTCACCCGCCTTAGCGATCCCTTGGAGGCGAGAGGCGACGTTCCCCACAATCACCTCCCCGGAGCTGATCCCGACACCGAGCCCGATCCCGCGGAGGGAGCTGTCTTCGGGGTCGGCAATCAGGCGGGCGAACTCGCCTTGCATCTCGATCCCTGCTGCGATCGCCCTCCGGGCGGCGCCGGCCCGGCTCTCCGCGACCTCGAAGAAGGCAAGGAGTCCGTCGCCGAGGAACTTGTCGAGGATCCCGCCGTTCTTCGAGACGCCTTCGACCAGATGGGGTAGTATCCGGTTCAGCGCCTCCACCACCGTGTGCGGGTCGTGCGCCTCGGCGAAGCCGGTGAACCCGCGAACATCGGCGAACAGGACGGAGACATGGCAAGCCTCGCCGCCGAGCCCCATGTGGCGGGATGGATCGGTCAGAAGTCGGGATGAAACCTGGTCGGGAAGGAAATGGCTCAACGTGAGGGAGAGCCTATCGCTCTCCTCCGTCCGCCGTATCCCTCTCCTGATGACGAAGAACCCGCCTGTACCGAGGACGAGAAACCCGAGCCCGCTAAACGCGATCAGCCCTGTGAGCCCGACGCTCTTCCCTTCGCTTCCCGGAACGTGGAGAACGAATCGGACGACCGGTTGCAATGGGTACTCGATCTCTCCCCCCTCGACGTTTAAGTCGAACGGGGAGACGTAGACGACACCAGGGGAGCAGGCAAGCGCCTCTTTGAGGTAGTACCTATCGCCTTTGTATTGGAGCTCCACGTCCGGGACGGAGACCGGGCCTCCGTTCTTCAGATCGACCCGGAGCAGCTCCATCCCGTCTTCGCTTATCAGGCGGATCTGGTCGTACACCTCCGACCTCCGGGAGAAGGCGACGAACTCTCTGGCGAGCTTCCCCCTGTTCGCCGGGGTGGGATCGGCGAGGTAGGCCACGATCTCGGCCCGGCCGGAGAGGTAGAGGAGGTCGGAGACCGCCTCCCGGAACGGTCGGGACAGGCTCCTTTCCCGCATTTCCACGTTGTGGAGATCCTCATCCGCGATCGAGCGGGCCCGGCGCCCGACAACGCTCATGTGAACCGCATAGGAGATCCGACCTACC
>QMQL01000097.1 GCA_003650505.1 Candidatus Acetothermia bacterium
ACCCCCTCCCGGTCGGCGCTATCTGGGGGGTGGGGAGGGTGACCGAACGGAGGCTGAAGGGGCTCGGCCTGATCACCGTCCGCGACCTCCGGCTCGCTCCGCTCCCCCTTCTGATCCGGGAGTTCGGGAGGATGGGGAGGAGGCTGCACGAGCTCTCCTGCGGGATCGACGAGACCCCGCTCGGCCGGGAGGCCGGATCGCGTTCGATCTCCAACGAGGTGACCTACCCGTTCGATCTCGTCGATCCCGAGGCGATCGAAGCGGAGGTCCGCCGGCTCGCCCGCTCGGTCGCCCGCCGCCTGCGCGATTCCTCCCTCCTCTGCCGTACGGTGAGGATCAAGGTCCGCTATCCCGACTTCCGGACGGTGACGCGGCAGGTCAGGCTCGGTGTCGGAATCGACTCGGAGGGCCTGATCGAGACGGTCGCCGTCTACCTCCTCCGCGAACGGGTCGCCCTCGACGAGCAGGGGGTCAGGCTGATCGGGGTCGGGGCCGCCCACCTCTCCGAGACGACGGCCCGTCAGCTCCCGCTCTTTCAGTGATGGGACATCCCGCACCCGAAGAGGGGAAGGATTCGATTGCCCGGCGGTCCTCCCGCCTCTAGGTTCTCGGAGAGGTGATCGTCATGCGACGGTGGGTAGTGATCATCGGCCTATTGATTCTCGGTCTCGGGTCCTCCGCGTCCTCGGTCCCGTTGTGCAACTATCGTTCCCCCCTGACCGACCTGTCCGATCTTTCGATCGCGTTCTCATATCAGTACCACAACGATCCGTACGGCCTTAAGGACGAGGACGTCAATCAGGGCCGGTTCAACGTCTCCTACGTCCGCCTGTATGACACCCCCGAGTTCGGGTTCGACGTCTCCCTCCAGAACGACATGTCGATCTCCGTCCTCGACGTCTCGACCTATACGATGACCGCCGATGGGAACTACAAGCGCTACTTCGCTTCCGAAGGGGATTACTTCGCGTTCGCCGGTGGGAGCGCGCGGAGCTCCTCCTCGTATCAGGCCCTCGGCCTCTCGGTCAACCTGGGGATCGGATGCGGCCGGTTCACCGACGTCACCCCGCTCGCCAAGGCGACGCGGATCGACAACTACCTCGTGAACAGGGGGACGCTGACCGCCCATCTCCACCCGGTCGACCTCCAAGCCCTGGCGAGCGAGATCGGGAGCATCGCCTCCTACGATTCCCTCGCCGACCTCCTCGTCTCCGTTCAGGAGATCATCGAGGGATCGGGATACCTGAATATAGGCGGTCTCGACGCCGTCGACATCTCGGAGATCACGCGCCTGATCGAGGAGGAGGGGTCCTCCCGCTATTGCGGATGGGACCTGAAGGTCGGGATTGGCTATCAGCTCCTCGATCCCTCCGGAGGGGGAAGCGGCGTCCTGATAACCGGGGCGCTGAACTACGCGTTCACCACTGCTCCGAATGCCCAGTTCCTCGTGCAGGGGAGCTTCTCCGGCCCTCCGACGATCCTTGAGCAGAACCGGATCGACCTCACGGCTTCCTACGACTATCTGATCACCGATTTCCTGAACGCCGGGGCGACCTATCGGTTCTCGCGCGAGACCTGGGCCTCCGTCCCGACCGACGTCCATCGGATCTGTCTCGATCTGACGCTCAGGCCGCTCAGCTCGGCGAACGTCGGGCTGAGCGTGATCCTCGAGCACAAGCCGTACTACACTGAGTGGAGCGTCGACGTCGCCCTGTCGATCAGCATGGACCTTCTCTAACCCCTTTCAAGCGAGGAGATCACCGCGCCGATCGTCCGATCGGCCACGAGACGCGGAGCCTCCGAGAGCGGGAAGAGCCCCGCTTCCTCTATCTCGTCCGGATCGGGGTTCGGCGGGCCGGCGAGATTCACCCGGTAGAAGAACATGATCCAGTGGAGGCCGGAGTGATCTCCGAGCTTCGAGCGGACGGAGACGAGCCCCTCCACTTCGACCTCGGTCCCGAGCTCCTCGCGGACCTCGCGGTGGAGGGCGTCCTCCGGGGTCTCCCCGAACCTGAGGAACCCGCCCGGGAGCGACCAGAGCCCGGCGGTCAGGCCGCGGCTCCCCTTGACGAGAAGGACCGAATCCCCTTCGATGTGGATCCCCTCGACGACGACCCGCGGCATCGAGGCATGGACCGCGGCGCGGACGGCCGGGGTGACGTCCGTACGCTCAGGCATCTCGTCCTTCCCCGGCCAGGCGGACGGGTGGGCAGGGAGGTGGGGGACGCAGAACCAGGTGTCCTTTCCCAGCGGGGCGATCGGCTCGACCGGGAACGGGACCTCATCCGGCTCCGGGAGATCGAGGCATCCATCGCGCTCGACGAGGAAGATACGGCCGTCGGTTTCGATGTAGTGGCGCATCGGACCCCTCCTCCTCCTATTCTACCCGGGAGGGGGAGACCCCGCTTGCGGCCTGGGATGGGGACGGTGATAATTCGCCGACTGGCCGGGAGTGATAGAGGGCCGGGAGGAGGGATGCGTGTACAAGATACTGAAGAAACGGACCCTCGGTCCGAAGATCCGTGAGTACGTGATCGAGGCGCCCGAGGTCGCCCGCGCCGGGAAGGCCGGGCAGTTCATCGTCCTTCGGCTGCATGAGAAGGGAGAGAGGATCCCCTTAACCATAGTCGATTGCGACCCTACGACGGGAGGGGTGACGATCGTCGTGCAGGAGGTCGGCAAGAGCACGCTCGAGATGGGCGATCGCTACGGAGAGGGGGACTTCATCCTCGATTTCGTCGGCCCGCTCGGCCTTCCGACCGAGATAGAACGCTATGGGACGGTGATCGGGGTCGGCGGCGGCCTCGGGATCGCCCCCCTACTACCTATCGTCCGCGCACTGAAGGGGGCCGGGAACGAGGTGATCGGGATCATCGGCGCCCGCTCGAAGGACCTCCTCTTCTACGAAGATCTGATGGCCGAGACCTGCGACGAGCTCCACGTGGTGACCGACGACGGGTCGTACGGCCGGAAGGGGTTCGTCAGCGATCCGCTCCGCGAGATCCTCTCCTCCGGCCGGAAGGCCGACCGGGTATGGGCGATCGGCCCGGCGGTGATGATGAAGGCCTGCGTCGGGGTGACGCGGGAATTCGGCGTCCCCACGATCGTCAGCCTGAACTCGGTGATGATCGATGGGACGGGGATGTGCGGCGGCTGCCGCGTCGAGGTCGGGGGTGAGGCGAAGTTCGCCTGCGTCGACGGTCCGGAGTTCGACGGGTTCAAGGTCGACTTCGACCTCCTGATCGCCAGGCAGCGGTTCTACGCCGAGGAGGAGGCCTGCGCCCTCGAGCGCTACCTCGCCGCGCGGAAAGGGGGTTCGAAGTGATCCGCGAAAAGCAGGTCCCGATTGCCGAGCAGCCGCCCGAGGAGCGGATCCGGAACTTCAACGAGGTACCGTTCGGCTACACCGAGGACGAGGCGGTCCTCGAGGCCGAGCGCTGCCTCCAGTGCCCGACCGCCCCCTGCGTAGAGGGATGCCCGGTCGGGATAGACATACCCCGGTTCATCGATCACGTGAAGAACAGGAGGTTCGCCGAGGCGATCGCGACGATCAAGGAGGCGAACGCCCTCCCCGCGGTCTGCGGCCGCGTCTGCCCCCAGGAGAGCCAGTGCCAGGGGGTCTGCACCCTCGGGAAGCGGTTCGAGCCGGTGGCGATCGGTCGACTCGAGCGGTTCTGCGCCGATTGGGCAGCGAAGAACGGGCTCGACGCGGATGAGTCGATCCCGGCC
Organism: Candidatus Acetothermia bacterium; assembly: GCA_003650505.1. Classification (GTDB taxonomy): domain Bacteria; phylum Bipolaricaulota; class Bipolaricaulia; order UBA7950; family UBA9294; genus B2-G16. The sequence goes on from QMQL01000097.1 coordinate 3,730, forward strand.
GCTACGGGGAAGAAGGTGGCGGTGATCGGCTCCGGCCCGGCCGGCCTGACCGCAGCCGGCGAGCTCCGGAAGATGGGGCATGCCGTGACCGTTTTCGAGCTGTTGCACGCCCCGGGCGGGGTACTGATGTACGGGATACCCGAGTTCCGTCTCCCCAAGGAGATCGTCAAGCGGGAGATCGCCTCCCTCGAGCGGATGGGGGTCGAGATCCTCGTCAACCGGGTCGTTGGCCGCATCGTCACCATCGATCAGCTCCTCGAGGAGGGGTACGACGCCGTCTTCATCGGGACCGGGGCCGGCCTCCCCCGGTTCCTCGGGGTCCCGGGGGAGAACCTGAACGGCGTCTACTCGGCGAACGAGTTCCTCACCCGGGCGAACCTGATGCGCGCCTACCTCTTCCCCGAATACGACACCCCGATCAAGGTCGGGAGGAGGGTCGTCACCGTCGGAGGGGGGAACGTCGCCATGGACGCCTCGCGGACCGCCCTCCGCCTCGGGGCGGAGGAGTCGATCATCGTCTACCGCCGCGGGGAGGAGGAACTCCCGGCCCGGGCCGAGGAGGTCCACCACGGCAAACAGGAAGGGATCCGCTTCCACCTCCTGGCGAACCCGGTCGAATTCATCGGCGAGTCCGGGATGCTGAAGGCGGTCCGCTGCATCAAAATG
>QMQL01000098.1 GCA_003650505.1 Candidatus Acetothermia bacterium
GCATAGGACGATCTGGGCCGGGGTCGGGGTCCATCCGCATGATGCGAAGTCCTACGACCCTGAGGTCGAGGGGAGGCTGAAGGAGCTTTCCTTAGAGGGTAAGGTCGTCGCGATTGGGGAGATCGGGCTCGATTACTGCCGCGATCTCTCCCCGAGGAGGGTCCAGCGCGACGCGTTCGCCGCCCAGATCGAGCTCGCCGATGAACTCGGCCTTCCGGTGATCGTTCACAACCGCGAGTCGACGAAGGACCTCCTCGCTATCCTCCGGAGTCACCGACCGGCGGCCGGCGGGGTTATTCACTCCTTCCTCGGCGATCTCGAACTCGCCTCGGAATTCATCGATCTCGGGTTTTACCTTGGGGTCGGCGGGCCGCTCACCTTCGATAAGAACGATGTGCTGCGCGAAGCGATTGCGAAGATCCCGCTCGATTCGATCCTCGTCGAGACCGACTCCCCTTATCTCACCCCGGTCCCGCATCGCGGGAAGAGGAACGAGCCGGCCTACGTCCGCTACGTCGCCTATGAGATCGCCCACATTAAGGGGATCTCCTCGGAGGAAGTGGCGAGAGCGACCGCGGCGAATGCACGCCGCCTGTTCTTACTCTAATTTCAAGTGATCGCTTCTCAAGGATGCCCCTCTTGTTGGATGACAAGACCGGCCGCTTGCCCGGCAATCTGGTCGGTGAAACACCAAAGATAAAGATTTGAACCCGCTCTCCTAAGATGAAGGGGGCGACATTTCGGAGCCGAACGATCAAAGACCGCGGACCCATCAGCCACACCCCGTCGGCATCATCACAGCAAACGGTAGGGCCTGACCGCGGTGCTGCATGCAGCTACATAATCCTCTTCAGCCGCGGGTTCGGAGTGATCCCGGGGATGCGGCCGCGCTTGGCCACGGGCCGGTCCTCGATCTCCTTGATGTCGGCGGTGAAGTCGATCGGAGGCGCACTTGAGATGGCGCTCCCCACCCCGAATGCGTCGACCGGCGCGTTCTTGGCGCGGAACAGCCTGATCCGGTCGGGGTCGATCCCGCCGGAGACGACGATCCGCACGTGTTTGAACCCGGCCTGATCGAGGCGGGCCCGCACCTCCTTGACGAGCTCCGGGGTGACGCGCCCCCGCTCGCTCGGGGTGTCGAGCCGTACCCCCCACAGCCGGTCCCCCAAGGCACGGGCGACGCGCAGGCTCTCCTCCGCCTCGTCCTTGAACGTGTCCACCAGGGCGATCCGTTTCACGTTCGGTTCGATGTGCCGGTCGAACGCCTCGACCGCTTGCACCGTGTCCCCGATGCACAGGATGAGGGCGTGGGGGATCGTCCCCGACGGCGCGATCCCGGTGAGCTGCGCCCCGGCCGGGGTGGCACATCCCTGGCACCCGCCGATCGCCGCGGCGTACTCCAGGCGTGGGGAGACGTCCGGATGCACGTGCCTGGCGCCGAAGTGGATCACCGGAATCTCTCCCGCCGCCTCGGCGCAGGCGCGCGCCTGGGTGGCCCAGCCCGATTCGTGCGCCAGGATCCCGAGGATTGCGGTCTCGTAGATACCGAACGACCGGTACGGCCCGCGGATGCGCAGCACCACCTCCTTCTCGTCCATCGCCTCCCCTTCGGAAAGCCTCCATACCTCGCTCCCCTCGGGAAGGACGCGGGTGAGGAGTGCCTCCACCTCGCGCATCCCGCACAGGATCCCGGCGTGGGCCGGGAAGACCTCCATCGTCACCCGTGGGTCGATCCCCTTCTGCTCTAGAATGCGACGGGCGTTCAGGAAGTAGACGTCCGCCGTCTCGCCGGACAGTATCCACCCCGACGGTGCGAACCGCTCCTCGGGGTTCATCGTTCCTCCCCGACGAGGCGCGCACCGAACACTGTTTTCATGTGCTGCAGCCCGAACCGGTGGGCATCCGGGTCGAACGACGCCACCCCGTCCCGGCGCACCATGATCCGATAACCGCGGAAGTAGGCGTCGGCGACGGTGTGCAGCACGCAGATGTCGGTGCAGACCCCGCAGAACGTCAGCTCCTCCACCCCGAGCTCCTGGAGGCGACGATGGAGATCGGTCTCGAAGAACGCGCTGTAGGTCACGGTCTCGATCAGGGTGCCGCGGTCAAGATAGGGGGCGAGCTCAGGGATGATCTCCGCCTCCTCCGTACCGCGGATGCAGTGCGGCGGGTAGATCGCGAACTCGCGGTCGTTCTGTTCATGGGCGTCTGCGGTGAAGAAGACCGGGATTCCCTGGTCGAGCGCCTCTTCCACCGTCCGACGGACGACAGGGATGATCTCCCGTGCTTCGGTCCCGCAGGAGAGGGGATACCCGTCTTCCAGGAATCCCCGCTGCATGTCGACCAGGATCAACGCTTGCTCCCGGCCCATTTCGATCACCCCCATCAACGGATGATAGATCTGGGGCCGAAGGGTTGCAACGGCCTCCTGGGCAATCTTTCCCTCGGTGATCGCTCGCCGGATGCCCCAGGCGATCGACCCCGCCCCGACTAGGGAGTGCGGTCGATTCGGGCCGTTGACCGGCAGGAGAAGGAATGAGGGTTGCGTAGCCGACTCCGGTTTAATCTCGTTTCCAATTTGGCTATGATTCCTCACCCGCGAAATGAGGAGGGGGTTAGACGATGAACATCGACGCGATCATCGAATCGCTCTCCAAGAGTAAATCCGTCCTCTTAGACCCGACCCGGAGGTTCTTGATCGAGGAGGCCCTCGCCCGCCGTGAGGCGATCGTCCTTTCGACCGGGGCGCTCGCCACCTGGACGAGGCCGGAGTCGACCGGGAGGAGCCCGCTCGACACCCTGACCGTCCGGCGGAAAGAAAGCGAGAAAAACATCGATTGGGACTCGCCGAACAACATCCCGGTCGACGAGGAGACGTTCGACATGGTCCTCTCCGATGCGATCACCGCACTGTGGGGGAAGGACCGGCTATACGTGACCGACCGCGTCCTCGGCGCCGATCCGGCCTACGCCCTCCCGGTCCGGACAATCGCTTCGAGTCCTCTCACCGCCCTGTTCACCGACAACATGTTCCGGCCGGTCCGAGAAGATGCTCTCCTCGATCCCATCAGGGACCGGCCGTTCACCATCCTCGTCCTCCCGTACGACAAGCTGAACCCGCATCGCTACGAGGGTAGGCTCCGGGTCGATCCGCGGATCGGGGGGACATCGACGATGGTGATCGGGATCGATTACGACCGCCGTATCGGGATCGTCTACGGCTCGGCCTACGGAGGATCGGTGAAGAAGCTGATGTTCACCGTGATGAACTACCTCCTCCCGGCCGAGGGGATCCTCCCCTTGCACTGCTCGGCGAATGAGGGGCCGGATGGAGAAACCGCGCTCCTCCTCGGCCTCTCCGGGACGGGGAAGACGACCCTCTCCGCCGATCCGGGCCGCGCCCTCCTCGGCGACGACGAGCACGGCTGGAGCGACGATGGAATCGCCAACTTCGAGAACGGCTGCTACGCAAAGCTGATCGACCTCGATCCGGACAAGGAGCCCGAGATCTACCGGGCGGTCTTTCATCCGGATCACTACCTGAATCACGGGGCGATCGTGGAGAACGCGATGGTCTACCCGGACGGTAGCTTCGATCTCACTGACGATCGGCTCACCCCGAACTCCCGCGCCTCCTATCCGCTGACTTACCTTTCTAACGTCAAGCCGACCGCCCGGGGCGGGCATCCGCGGACGATCCTCTTCCTCACCGCCGACGCCAACGGTGTTCTCCCCCCGATAGCGAAATTGACCCGCTCCCAGGCGATGCTCTGGTTTTTGATGGGCTACACGAGCAAGCTCGCCGGGACCGAGACCGGGATCGTCGAGCCGAAGACGACCTTCTCCCGGTTCTTCGGCGAGCCGTTCATGCCGAGGAACCCCGACGTCTACGCGCGGATGCTCGGGGAGAAGATGGACCGGCACGGGACTGAGGTTTACCTCGTCAACACCGGCTGGTCGGGCGGACCGTACGGGATCGGAAAGCGGATGGAGATCTCCCTGACCCGGGCGATGGTCGACGCCGCCCTGACCGGGAGGCTCGCCGATGCACAGTACGAAGAGGACCGCCGGTTCCACCTCCTCGTCCCGGAAAGCTGCCCCGGTGTTCCGAGTGAGATCCTCGATCCGAAGAACACCTGGAGCGACAAGGAGGCGTACGAGGAGAGAGCGGATAGGCTCGCCGGCGAGTTCGTCGCCCACTTCAAGAAGGCCTACGGGGACAAGGGGATCGATCCCGAGGTCGCCTCCGAGTGCCCCGGCCACTGAAGCAGATCAATGTGCTGTTAACCCGAGCTGTCCGCCTCTGGTTTATTCCTGTTGACAGCTGCATTATAGAGGATCCAGTTTTCGCTCCCCCTTGACAACATAACAGTGTGATGTTA
>QMQL01000099.1 GCA_003650505.1 Candidatus Acetothermia bacterium
AGTCTACACCGCCGCCAGTGCCGCTATGAGTGATAGTGCAACCTCCACGTCCTACAGTATTACCATAACTACCTCAGATGGAACTACAACCACGACGAGCGTATATCAATTCGTTAAGCTAACGCCGACATCCTTGAACTACTCGATCAGCACTAATGGGGTAACGATAGGCCCAATTCCTCTTTACCTGCAATAAGGAGCCGCACCCAGACCCTCCTCCTCCGCGGCCCGTCGAACTCGCAGAGGAAGATCCCTTGCCAGGTTCCGAGGGCGAGCTGGCCGCCGGTAACACCGACGGTCAGGGATGAACCGATGAGGGACGCCTTGATGTGCGCCGGTGAGTTCCCCTCGGCGTGTTCCCAGCCGGCACCGTCTCCCAGGATCCGATCGAGGCCGCGGACGATATCCCGCCCCACCGCCGGATCGGCCGATTCGTTGATCGTCAGGCCGGCCGTGGTGTGCGGGCAGAAGATAAAACAGAGCCCATCATGAATCCCGGAGCATCGGACCGCCTCCTGGACGGCATCGGTTATATCGACCAATGCCTCCTTCGCCGGCGTTTCGAAGACGAGCTCTTCCATCATCCCTCGCGGAGGCAGGCTTCGAGATCCGCCCGGAGCCGCTCGCGATCCTCGATCCCTTGAACGCGAAGGATGACCTCCCGATGCGTTCCGTCCCCGCCTCCTTGGGCCAGGCTGACTAACCGGACGTCATGCTCCCGGAGGACCTCCAACACGCGGTATAGGTCGTCGGAATCGACCCTCGTCCGGACGGTCAGGCGCGTACCCGGAAGGCCGATCCCAAGACCGGAGGCGAGGCCGCGGAGGATCTCACCCTGGGTGATCACCCCGACCAACCGATCGTCGACCGCGACCGGTAAGATCACGAGCCGATTCTCGAGCATGATCAGCGCCGCCTTCTCCAAGGTGTCCGAGGGGACTACCGCGAACTTGACCGGATGGGCGACCTGCTCGATCGGGGTCTCGCCGTCTGCCCCCTTCAGGGAGGCGCGGGTTACGAACCCGGCGAGCTTCCCATCCTCCGCCACCACGAGCATGATGGAGAAGCGGTTCTCCTCCATCGTCGCTTCAACCTCGGAGACAGGGGTCTCAGGGAGGACGGTGACCGTCCTTCGCTCCATGTACCGCTCGACGTTCATTCCTCGCGGCTGGCCTGGGCGATGATCTTCTCCTGCAGGTTTCCAGGGACCTGCTGATACTTGGAGAACTCCATCTGGAACGTCGCCCTCCCCTGGGTTCGCGACTTCAGATCGAGGGCGTAGCTCTGCATCTCAGCGAGGGGGACCTCGGCGCGGATCACCGTCGTCTTCCCCGCCGGCTCCATCCCGAGGATCCGGCCGCGCCGGCCGTTCAAGTCGCTTATGATATCCCCGGTGAATTCCTCGGGGACCCTCACCTCGACCGACATGATCGGCTCGAGGAGGCACGGATCCGCCTTGTTGAACGCGTCCCGGAACGCATTGCGCGCCGCGAGCTTGAACGCGAGCTCGGAGGAGTCTACCGGGTGATAACTCCCGTCGAACACGGCGACTGAAACGTTCGTCACCGGATACTTGGCGAGGTTCCCTTCCTCCATCGCCTCAAGGACCCCTTTCTCAACCCCGGGGATGTACTGGCCGGGGATCGCCGCCCCTTTGATCTCATCGATGAACCGGTATCCGCCTTCCCCGGAATACGGCTCGAGCCGGAGGACGACCTCACCGAACTGACCGCGGCCTCCGGTCTGCTTCTTGTGGCGGTACTTGGCCTCAGCCTTCTTCCGGATCGTCTCCTTGTAGGGGATCCGCGGTTGGTGCATCTCGAGCGAGACGTTGTACCGGTTCTTCAGCCGCTCGATGAACACCGAGAGGTGGATGTCCCCCATCCCTTCGACGAGGAGCTCCTTGGTGACAGGATCCCGTTCGACGGTGAGGGTGACCTTCGTCCCCACGATCTCCCTCAGGGCCTCGCTCATCTTCTCGACGTCGGCCTGGCTCTTGGGGACGATCGCCCGGGAGTAGACCGGCTTCGGGAACTCCGGCATCTCGAAGGGGGTGGCCCCTTGGTCAGCGGCGAGGGTTGCCCCGATCGCGGCGGAGTCGATCTTGCCGATTGCCACCAGATCACCGGCCTCGGCAACGGAGACGCGCTTCTGCTTCGTCCCATCAAGGGCGTATATGTCGCGGATGTCGATACGGGATCCGTTTGCTACGTCGACGAGCGATTTCCCCTCCTGGATCTTCCCCTCGAGGACGCGGACGAACGTCAGCCTCCCGAGGTAGGGGTCGTAGGTCAGGTTGAAGACGACAGCGCGGGGAGCACCGGCCGTGTTCCACTTCCCATCCGGGATCAACTCGATGAACGCCTCGGTCAGAGGGTCGAGCCCCTTCTTCTCGGCGGCCGACGCGCACATGATCGGGACGATCTCGCCGGCGAGGACCCCCTTCGCCAGAGCAGCCGCCAATTCGGCGCCCGGGATCTCCTCCTCGTCGAGGAACTTCATCATCAATCCGTCGTCGAACGCCGCCGCCTCTTCGAGGAGCTGGCTGCGGGCCTCTTCCACCTTACCGGCGAGATCGGAGGGGATCTCCTTAGATCCACCGGCAAAATAGACCGGCCGGTTCATGACGAGATCGACCACTCCGACGAACGTCCCCCCATCGCGGATCGGGAGCTGAATCGGGACGAGCTTCCCCTCGAAATGGGAGCGGAGCGCATCGACAGCGCCGGCGAAGTTCGCGTTCTCCTTGTCCATCTGATTGACGAGGATCGCCGTCGGCCGCTTCGCAGCGCCGGTCAGCTCCCACGCCCGCTCGGTGACGACCTCGACCGCCTTCTCCGCGCTGACCACCAACAGGGACAGGTCGGCGACCGGGACGGCCTTGTACATCTCCTCGATGAATTCATCCCCGCCCGGGGTGTCGATCAGGACGATCCGTCCCCCCCCAGCGGCGTAGGAAGCGAACCCCATGTCGATCGTGTAGCCGCGTTCCTTCTCCTCCCGCGATGCGTCGAGTGCGATCTCCTTGTATCCTGCCTTCTCCAAGAGCGCAGCGGCAAGGGTCGTCTTCCCGCAACCGGAATGCCCCACCAAGCAGATGCTCCTCGCTTGCCCCATGTTGGTGTCCCCCTTGGGTAGAATCGAAAGAACTTCTCGCGGAGTATATCCACGCCCGCTCGCGGGGACAAGAGAGCCGTTCCCGATGGGGTTGGGGGGTTGCATCCCTTGTGGATAGAGAGAGGGAGGCGTACCCTAATCGCTGTACGTTCGAATGAAGGAGGAACAAGTTGCCGAAGCTCTTCCTGCTGGGAGATGAGGCCCTCGCGCAGGGGGCGATCGACGCCGGCCTCTCCGGGGCGTACGCCTATCCGGGGACGCCTTCGACCGAGATCACCGAATATCTCCTGAAGAGCCCGGAGCTTCGCTCGGGGAAGATCACGGTCCGCTGGACGGCAAACGAGAAGACCGCCCTCGAGGCCGCCCTCGGGATGAGCTACGCCGGGGTTCGGGCGATGGCGAGCATGAAGCACGTCGGGCTGAACGTTGCCGCCGATCCGTTCATCAACGCGGCGATCTCCGGGGCGAACGGCGGGCTGATCGTCAACGTCGCCGACGACCCCTCGATGCACTCCTCTCAGAACGAGCAGGACTCCCGCCTGTACACGGAACTCGCGCTCGTCCCGTGCATCGAGCCGGCCGACCACCAGGAGGCGTATGACGCACCCAGTTATGCATTCGACCTCGCCGAGCGGCTTCGGGTCCCGGTCTTGATCAGGTTGACGACCAGGCTCGCCCATTCCCGCGGACCGATCTCCCGGAGGGAAGGGCGCCCCCAGAACCGGCTCAGACCTCCAGAGGATACGAGCCGCTATATCCTACTCCCGGCGAACGCGCGGGCATCCTACGCCGATCTCGTCCGCCGGCAACGCGAGTTCGTCCGCGAGAGCGAAGGGAGCCCGTTCAACGCCCTCTTCCCAGGGGAAGACGAGGGCCTCGGGATAATCGCCTCAGGGATCGCCTACACCTACGTCCTCGAGGTGACGGGCGGCGCACCGAGGTACCCGGTCCTCAAGATCGGACAGTATCCGATCCCGACCCGCCTGGTGGAGGGGATCCTCAATCGATGCGAGCGGGTCCTCGTCTTGGAGGAGGGCTATCCTTACATCGAGGGGAAGATCCGCGGGCTCACTCCCCGGAAGTCCCCGGAGATCCTCGGCCGGCTGACGGGAGAGATCACCCGGACGGGGGAGCTCAGCCCGCGGATCGTCGCCGAAGCCCTCGGCCTCGGCACGGAGGAGGTCAGGCCGCCATCGAAGATCCCCGTCCCCCGTCCGCCCGCCCTCTGTCCGGGG
>QMQL01000100.1 GCA_003650505.1 Candidatus Acetothermia bacterium
GAACCGCCCCGCGCTAGGGTGGGTCCGGTCTGGCTGTAAATGGAGAGCGGGATCTTAGGGAAGGAACTGTGAAACACCGGATCGTAGCGCTGAGCGAGGATAACCTGATCGATGCCCCGGAGTGGGATGCCGATCCGTTCAGCTGCAAGTGGTGCCTGTATTGGGAAGATCCGGAGCTTCCAGGCGGTCGAACCGAAGATAGGGACGAAGCCTTCCGGAGGAAGCTCGATTGGCTGAAGCGGGTAGAGAGGGAGTTCGAAGCTCCGGGGAAGCTCCTTTACGTAGAAGGAAGCCCCGTCGGCTACGCCGCGTACGCGCCAGGGCGGTTCTTCCCGAACGCCTCAGCGTACCCGGCCGGGCCGGTGAGCGATGACGCGGCCTTCATCGGATGCCTGTTCATAGCGAGCAGGGAGAACAGGGGGAGGGGCCTGGGCAGCCTCCTCCTCGAGGCGACCATCACCGATCTCCGGGAAAGGGGCACCCCCGCGGTCGAGACCTTCGCCCGCCGCGGGAGCGCTGAGAACCCATCCGGCCCGGTCGAGCTCTACCTGAAGCACAGCTTTAGCATCCTTCGCGACGACCCTCAGTTCCCCTTGATGCGGCTCGATCTACGATGAGCCGGGTCACTCCTCACACGAGAGGATCCGGATGAGGTCGTCCACATCCAAGAAGAGCGGGACCGGGAGCCTCCTCTCTTCCCGGAGCCGATTCATATCCCGGACGAAGTCGAACGGGGCGAGGGTGTCGGCGGGGAAGGCGTCCGGGTCGATCCCGAGGAGGAAGACCTCGCCGTGACTCGAAAGGAGCTCCATCCAATCCTCGATCGATGCCGTGTCCTCGCTTCCGGCGAACGAGGGAACGAGGGTCAGGTAGATCCTGGAGAAGGTCTTTCCGCGGAGGAATTCCTCGGCGAATGCGAGCGTGTCCTCCGTGTCGAACGGGAGCCAGAGGGCCGGGATCCCTGTTTCGATATTGGTCCTTGGGTTCTGATAGTTGAACGAGTCGATCATAAGATCTTCCTCCCTCGCTCCAGGACACGCCAGGTACGCCCGATATGTGAGGAGGGAGTAGTCCTCAGGCCGGTCGTACCCTATCTCCAGGAGGTCGATCCCATTCTCCTCGGCGAAGCTCCTAACCGAGGAGGCGAACTCCTCCGGGGATCCCCACTCCGACTCCCTCCGCTCCTCGAGCGGGAGATCGAGGTTGTAGCGCTCGAGGTACTCCTCCGGCGAGATCGCGCCGAGTCCGCCGACCTGGAGGTAGGAGCGCTCGGCGACGCGGTACTCCGGCCAGGGGTAGGAACAGTCGATCAGGATCAGCCTCCCGCCCGCGGCGAGGTTGTCGCGGATGAAGCTCCGATAGCTATCTGGTAGATCCAGGAGCTTCACCCGGAGGAAGTTCGCGTATCTCACGAGCGGCCGGTCGTGGATCGGGTCGTAGTGGTCGATCACCTCGATCGAGGATCCGCCGGGCTTCTTCAGGATCTCCTCAGCGAGCTCGCTTCCGATCGCGGCATAGGAGCCGATGTCGTCGGGGTCGATCGGACGATGGCGGATCGCAAGGCCGAACGAGGAGGTGAGGAACGGAGCCCGCAGAAGGGCGGAGAGGTGGGCGACCGCACCGTTCGGCGAGCCGATCACGATCGCATCGTACTTCTCAGCCCCCGGTCCGTACTGCGAGACGCACCATTCGGGAAGGGAGGAGATCTCAAACCCGGCGAGCTCCCTCCGCGGGGCCCCGAGCGAGAGGGACATCCCCCACTCGATCCCGGCGATCCTCGTCCTCTCCGGAAACAGGCTCAGAAACCAGAGGAAGGCCCTGCTCCCCGGTGGGTAGCACTCGAGGATGCTCCTCCCCTCTCCGCTCAGCGCCTCGGCCACCTCGCAGACGACCCTCGTACCTGAATCGAAGCAGAGAGGAACGATCCGGTCATCAGCGGCGAAGGCGGGACCCGTGGAACCAACGAGAACGATCAAGACACAGATCGCCGTAGGATAGGGCGCGTTCATCATCATTCCTCATCCGGCCCGAAGAGCCGATCGAGGATCGGCTCGAGCCGCTGGGGGAAGTCCGTGTAGATCCCGCTCACCCCCTCCGTTCCGGCGAGGCGCTCAAGCTGGTCAGGGTCGTTGTAGGTCCAGATGTAGAGCCCGAACCCGAGCCGCTTCAATTCCTCAGCGGCCTTCGAGAAGAACGCGACCGGGCTCGGCTCGTAGGCGTCCGCTCCTAGTTCATCCAGGTAACCCGCCGGATCGACGAGGGGGAGGATCACCAAGGCGGCGGTCGGGATTGCGGGATTCAGCCTCTTCACCTCGCGGAGGATATCGTGGTCGAATGATGAGACCATCGCCCTATCCGTCGCACCGGTCTCTTCCAGGAGGGAGACGAGCTTCTCGGCGATCTTGTCGGGTGGAACGTAGTCCATCGGTTTTACCTCGATATCGATCTGCCAGCCCTCCTCGACCGTGAACAGGAGGGCCTCCCGCAACGTCGGGACCTTCTCGCCGACGTAGGAGGCCTGATCCTCCGCAGAGACGTTCCCCGCCTCGATCTGTCCGAACGGGTCAGCCTCCAGGAACCAGGAGCCCGCGTCGAGCCTCTCGATCTCAGCGAGGGTGAAGTCCTTCACCTCCCACGGCGCGCGGTCGGGAAATACCTCTTCGACGTTCGTCGTCCGCTCGAGGGTCTTGTCGTGCATCAGAACGAAGATCCCGTCCTTGGAGAGCCGCACATCGATTCCCCAGAGGTCGGCACCGGCCGCAAGGGCCTTCTTACCTGCAACGATCGTGTTCTGCGGGGCGATCGATGCGGCGCCGGCATGGGCGATGTTCAGGACCGGCCGGGGGAGAACACCCCCTTTGAGAAACACGTTTTCGCTCTCGCCTGCCAGACCAAAATAGGAGCTGACGAGCACCGCTAACGCAAGGCCGAATGCGATCTTAGCCCTCATCTTCAAACCCCTCTTTTGCCTTTAAGAGAGCCTCAGCCTCCTTCTTCGCCTCCCTGTTCCAGAACGGCCAATCACCGATCTGGGCGGAAAGGACAAAATCGAGCTCCCGCTCGATCAACTCCCGATCCCTGATCCCGCTGGCCTTCCCGAAGAGATCGTAGGTGAATCCCCAGTACTGGGCGTAGACCACGTGGTTCTCAAGATAGTCAGGGGATATCTCGATCGCGCGCTCGAGGTGCGATCTCCCCTCCTCCACACTCCCACCGAGGAAAGAAGGGAGGGTGACGAGCATCGCGCCGAGGGCGTTGTGGAAGCTTCCGCCCCAATAATCTTCAGCGATCTCGATTCCGCGCTCGTAGAGGGCCTTCACCTTTCCGACGTCGATCATCCCAAGGAGCGGATCGTAGTTGAACAGCGCACCCCAGTTGTTCGCCGTCCAGAGGAGGGCCGCCGGATCGGTAATGTAGCCGACGGCCTCTACAAAATCCTTCTCCTCCAACCGGGCAAAATCGGGGTTCAGCCTGAGGCTACGGAGGCCATATTCCTTCCCCTTCTCGAACAGGTCCTTGTCATCCGGCGTGTTCCCGGGGCTGAAGGTCGTCATCTCGTAGCAGCACTGGGCGAGCCGGTCGAGGACGAACCCCTCCGACTGGACCGGGACAATGGAGAGGGCTTCCTCGTAGTAGGAGATTGCCTCCTCCATCCTGGCCGGCTCGAACCGCTCGGAGAACGCGGCATCGGCCTGAGCGAGGAGATTGGGGGGTGAACCGGACGCTCCCGGAAGCGCGGAAAGGAAGAGGACCGACAGACAGGTCAAAGCAGCTATCCTCAGCATAATCCGGTTTTACCAGATCCCCCTCCGATCGGCAACCGGTCCTCCTTGTCCGATCGGAGGGGCGATCGGATAATCGAGCCGACCGAGAAGAGATCTTAAATGGGAGGTTCCGATCCACGATGAAGACCGATCGGCTGCTGAAGGAGTACGGCTTCGACCCTGCGACCCAGATGCGGGCGCGCGCCTATCAGAACGCCAGGTTGCGGATGGCGGTCGTCCGTTACGCTGCCCTCGCCGTGATCCTCCTCCTGTTCGCCGCCATCGCATCGGAAGGGCTCCTCCGTTCCCTCGGCGGGGGCCCAGCCTCCGGTTGGGGGCTGAACGCGCTCTACGTCCTCGTCTTTGCGATCGGCCTTTCGATCGCCGATCTCCCGTTCGACCTGTGGGGCTACTCGATCGAGCGGCGCTACGGCCTCTCCACCCAGGGACCGGGATCGTTCTTCGCCGATTGGCTGAAGTCGGGGGGGATCAACCTCCTCATCCTCATCATCGCGTTTCCCGCGATCTACGTCGGGTTCAAAGAATCGAACCTGTGGTGGGTCATC
>QMQL01000101.1 GCA_003650505.1 Candidatus Acetothermia bacterium
CAGACGAGGGGGGTCGCGACGAGAACGAACGCCAGATCGACCCGGATCATCGAGGCCTCCGCTGGAACGGATCGACCCTCGCCTCGGCGAACCACTCGCCGACGAGGAGGAAGGCCGCCAGGCCGGCGAGGATCCGCGCATCCCGGGCGAACCCGACCGTCCCAAAGCGGAAACCGGGATTCTCCTCGATCAGATCGCCGATCAGGGTGTAGATGTCGATCGGCCGCACCGTACGGTCGACGCTCGCCGAGCGGTCGATCAGGAGGATCACCGTCCCCTCGGACTCTGAAATACCGACCTCAAGCCCGGATGCAGCGAGGACGAGGAGCGTCAGCGCTCCCAGCCTGAGGAGCGGTGCCGGCCGCCCCAACCGGCGGGAGATCATGAACCCTCCGATCCAGACGAGGGGGGTCGCGATGAGAACGAGCGGCAGAGCGAACCGGATCATCGAGGCCTCCGCTGGAACGGATCGACCCTCGCATAGGCGAACCACTCGACGACGAGGAGGAAGGCCGCCAGGCCGGCGAGGATCGGCCACAGGGGGCGGAGGCCGGCCGGTCCTCCGAGACGGGCGACCCGATCTTCCCCCGGTTCGATGACAGGTGGAGGGAGGGATTCGCTCAAAGGCACGTTGACCCCGACAGGGTAGGTCCCCCTCTTCGTGACCAGCCGATATTCGCCCGGCACCGGCGGGAAGAACGCCGCCTGACCGGGTAGGATCCGGATCGGTCCCCCGTCCGGGCCGACGACCGAATCGACCGGCTCGCCCGACCCGCGGAGGGGGATCCCCGCGCCGACGACGGCCCATCTATAGTCTAGAGGAGCGGGGAGGCGGATCACCCGCCGGACGATGTTCTGCACCAGTATCGGAAGATCGACGGTCACCGGGAGGTTCGTCGCCGCAAGCTCCGAGGCGAGGAACCAGACCCTCCGCCCCCCTTCGGTGAACTCGACCAGAAACGGCCTCCCCGCCGCGGTGAGGAGGACGTCCCCGGGAGCGATGGAGTCGAGGAACGGGACCGACCAGACGCGGAGATCGGCCGGCCTCACCCCCGCGAGGAGGGGGTGGTCCGGGGCGAGGGCGAGGACATCCCCGCCTCCGCCGTCCCCTCCGAGCCGGACGATCCCGGGCATCCCAGCGTGGACGAGGAGGACGTCGCCCGTTACGTCCGGCGGCGGATCAGCGTCGTAGATGACGGTCAGGTCGGCCCCTTCCCCGACCAGTCGCACCGGGACGGCGGCGCGGAGGGCGGCGAGGAGGTAGCGGTCAGGCGTACCCACCCAGCGGACGGAGAGCTCGATCGGCCGGGCGAGGGCGAAGTAGCGGATATCGTCGGCTGGGAAGTCATCCGCCGGCTCGAGGGCGGCGGTGAACGAGACGGACCGCGAGGTGGGGAAGGGGATCACGTAATCCTCGGAAGAGCCCGAAGGTATGAGGATCGCCATCTCGACCGAATCGGCCCCATCGCTGATCCTGAGCCTCCCTGCCCTATCTTCACCTCCGTAGTTATCCACCCTGACGAACGCATCGACACCGCCGGCCGCGGGATCCTCCCTGATCGTGAACGCGGTGATCCCCCCGTTCTCCCCACCGGTTATCGCGATCGTCTCGAGGAACGGAGGCGGATCGGGGAACGGCCGGTCGGAGAAGAGGACTGCCCTGTCGAACTCCCCCTCCCCGCCGATGGCGGCGATCATCCGGGAGAGATCGGACGGGGAGGCGTCGGCGTACCAGCCCGGCCGGGAGGAAGCGAGCGCCTCGGCCGCCTCGTCCCGGGGGCCTTCGGGACCGACGAGGATCCGCGGATGATCGGAGAGGGAGATCACCGCAGCCCGGCCGGCCCGTCCCTCATCGAGGAGGGCGATCGCCCGCTTCACCGCGAGCTCGTAGCGGGAGTGCTCCCCATCGGCGATCGTCCGCATGCTCGCGCTCCCATCGATCAGGATCGCGATCCTCGAGGCAGAGCCGGTCTGCAACGTCGGCTCGGCGAGGGAGAGGACGATGAACAGCAGGGCGAGGAGCTGGAGGATGAGGAGGGGGTCGACCAGCAGCCTGAGCCTCCTCGCCGGCGCCGTCCGGCCCGAGTGGAGCCCTTTCCATAGGAAGAGGGTGGCGACCTCCCTCCGCCCGGTCCTCGTACGCAACAGGTAGAGGAGGAGGATGACGCCGGCGAGGAGGGAGAGGTAGAGGGAGGCCGGTCGGAGGAATATCACTCGATCACCCCTCCCCTCCGTAGTTCCTCGTGGATGAACCGGGAGAGCGGCAGGTCGGTCAGAGCGAGGAAGTAGGGTATCCTCCGCTCGAACAGGGCCCGCCTCAGTCGGCGGAGGTGCTCCTCGAGCCGCTTCTCGTAGGAGGCGATCGTCGAACGGTCGACGGTTAGGCGGACCCTCTGTTTCGTCTCGACGTCGATCAGCTGCATCCTCCCCAGGCCGGATGGGTGAACCTCTTCGGGGGCGAGGATCTGGATCGCGATCGGTTCGTGACCGCGATGGACGAGGCGGCCGAGCCCCTCCTCATAGCTGTCTGCGGTGAGAAAATCGCTGATCAGAACGACGATTCCGGACTCCCGGGAATGGGAGTTGAACTCGGCCGCCGCCCGGTCGATCGAGGTCTCCCCGACCGGCTCGAGCCCGGCGAGGGCGGAGAGGATGTGGGCCATCTGCCCCATCCCGTGTCGGGGGGGGATCGGACGGCCGAGCCGGTCGGTGAACGGGTAGAGGCCGACGCGATCGAGGCTCCTCAGGCCGAGATAAGCGAGGGCAGCTGAGAGGTGGGTGGCATAGGAGGCCTTGCTCGGCGTCCCGATCCGCATCGAGGAGCTGAGATCGAGGAGGATATAGATCGGGAGGTCGCTCTCCCGGGAGAACCGTTTGACGAGGATCCGATCCAGCCGGCCGTAGACGTTCCAGTCGACGTAGCGGAAGTCGTCCCCCGGCGTGTACGGCCGGTAGTCGGCGAACTCGAGGCTCATCCCGGAGCGGGGGGACGGATGAACCCCGAAGATGTCCCCCTTCCTCCTCCTCCGCGCGATGAACCTCAGGTTGCCGAGCCGGCGAAGGAACTCCTCGTCTATCACCCGTTCCATCAGACGATCGGTACCCCCTCCCAGACATCGGCGAGGAGATCGGGGATCCTTACCCCCTCCGCCTCACCACGGAAGTTCAGGATGATCCGGTGGAGGAGGGCCGGGTGGAAGACGGCCTCGATGTCCTCCGGCCGGACATTCGGCTCGCCGGAGAGGAAGGCGTGCGCCTTGGCCCCCATCACCATGGCGATCGCCGCGCGCGGGCTGGCGCCGTATTCCACGTACTCGCGGACCCTCCCCGGCGCGTATTCGCTCTCCGGATGGGTGGCGAGGACGAGCCGGGCGATGTAGTCCCTCAGGCCGGCGGCGAGCGGTATCGCCCGGACGACCCTCCTGGCGGTGAGGACATCGGCAGCGGAGGCGACCGACCCGGGGAGGACGATCCCCTCGCCATCCGTATTCCTCGTCGTGATCTCGATCAGTTCGTCCAGATCGGGGAAAGGGACGTTCGCCTTGAGGAGGAACCGGTCGACCTGCGCCTCGGGGAGGGGGTACGTCCCCTCCATCTCGATCGGGTTCTGCGTGGCGAGGACGATGTACGGCTCCTCCAATTCGTAGGTGTTCGACCCGACGGTGACCGTTCGCTCCTCCATCGCCTCGAGGAGGGCTGACTGCGTTTTCGGCGTCGCCCGATTCACCTCGTCGGCGAGGACGATGTTGGCGAAGATCGGCCCCGGGGCGAATCGGAACCGGCGGTGGCCGTCCTCCTCCGTGATGATGTCCGTTCCGACGATATCGGCCGGCATCAGATCGGGCGTGAACTGGATCCGGGAGAAGCGAAGGCCGAGGGCGGCGGCCAGCGTCCGGACCAGAAGGGTCTTCCCTAGGCCGGGGACGCCCTCGAGGAGGACGTTCCCCCGGCAGAGGAGGGAGATCAGAACGGCGCGGATCACCCTCTCGTGTCCGACCATCACCGTCTCTATCGCCTCCCTCAGCCGTTCGAACGTCGCATACGCATCGTCGATTTCGGTATCGGTGATCATGATCCTCCTCCCGTGATCGTCTCGAAATACTTCCGGACCGCCTCGACGGCGGATGGAGACAGGGCGCGCTCGGAGAGGATCGAATCGATCCGCTCGAAGCTGACGGAGATCGACCCTCCCCCCTCGCTCCCGGTCCCATACTCGATCGGCACACCGGCGGTGAGGAGCAAGTCGAGCCTCCCCTCCTCGCCGATCCTCCCCGGAACCGGGGTCGGGAGGAGCTCCTCCGTCCCGCCCTCCGCGAGGGGCGGAGA
>QMQL01000102.1 GCA_003650505.1 Candidatus Acetothermia bacterium
GCTCCTTCTCCCTGGCCTCCTCCGGGGCGGGGACGGTCCGGAGGACGGCCAGGCTGAGGATGAGGAGCCCGACCGATCCGGCGAACGCGAGGCCATACCCGCCGAGGTTCATGAGGAGCCCGCTTCCCAGGCCGGCGGTGATCCAGCCGGCGCCGGCGAGGGCGTTGTACAGCCCGAGGGCGAGGCCGCGGTTCTCCTCCTTGGCAAGCCGGGAGGTGAGGGCGACCCCGGAGAGCTGGAAGTACGACCAGGTGAGGCCGTAGAGGAGGAAGCCGGCGACGATCGCCCACGTCGGCGGCGCCCCGTGGCCGAACGCGAGGTAGATCGCTGTCCCGCCGAACAGGACGACGCGGACGAGAAGCGAGCCGATCTGGACGCGCCTGTTCCCCTTCCTCTTTATCCTCCTCGCGGCGAGCGGATAGGCGACGATCACCCCGAGCTGCTGGATCGTGAAATAAAGGAAGACAGCGGATGAGGGGAGGGAGAACCGTTCGACGAGGAGGAGGGGGAGGGGGATCCCGAACATCCCGAGAGCGGCGAACGCGATGAACGTGGCGGCGAGGAACCGCTTCGTCCCGGGGAGGAAGCCGTCCGGATGGGTGATCGACCGGATCACCCGCCGCGGGTGGAAGCGGTGGTAGATGTGGAATGGGGCGAACCGCGCCCGCTCGAACAGGAGGTTACCGAGGGCCAACGCTGTTCCGCGGAACCGGCGGCGCGTGAACAGAGGCCGCGTCCGCGGGATCAGCCGGGCGGCGAGGAATGCGGCGAGCCCGCTCCCGATCCCTCCGAGGAGGAAGAGGAGCCTGATCGCCTCGGTCTCGGGGAGGAACCGTTCGGCGAGGGTGATGATCCCCCCT
Source organism: Candidatus Acetothermia bacterium (assembly GCA_003650505.1). GTDB lineage: Bacteria > Bipolaricaulota > Bipolaricaulia > UBA7950 > UBA9294 > B2-G16. Next base: position 861 of record QMQL01000102.1, read on the forward strand.
CCGATCAGAAGGCCGACGAGCCAGCCGATCGCGCCAACCTGGTTCAATCGTCCGATCTTCCCCTCCCAGCTCGAGCGATCCCGGTTCTCGATCACGATCAGGACCGTCACCGCCGCGCTCGCCACCCAGAAGAAGTTGAGGAGCATGTTCAGCCCGACGAGCTGGTCGAACGAGCCGGAGAACGAGATCGCGAGGAATGCGGCGGCTCCGGCGGCGTAGCTCGCTACGATGAACGGCTTCCTCCGGTGGACCTTGTCCGAGACCCGGCCCCAGATGAGGCTCCCGACCAGGCCGGCGAAGCTCGCCGCGCCCGACAGGAACCCGAGGGATCCGGCCGACCGGCCGAAGATCTGGGAGACCGAGAGGGGGATCAATACGGACGAGGACCCCATCACGATGTTCGCGAGGAAGACCGCGACGTACCATCCCTCAGTCTCATTCATCCTGCTGCCAAGCTTTGCGCGCATCGTAATTGCTCCCTCTTCTCGCGCCTTTCCCGATCGATGGGGTGCGAAAGATCCGGGGAGTATACGCCCTTCATGGCGGTTGTCAAGGGGGTAAAAGCCCGATTACTTGGGGATTTTCTCTCTGGGCCGCATGTTCGCATTTCGGATAAGATAGGCCGTCCACTACAACTCTTGAAGGGGGTAGCTGATGGAAGACGTGCTCGGAATGATCGAAAGGCGGCGGTCGATCCGAAGATTCACCGGAGCGGATGTCGGCAGGGAGAAGCTCGTCCTCGCGCTGAAGGCGGCGATGGCCGCCCCTTCGGCGAACAACGCCCGGCCGTGGCGGTTCATCGTCGTCACCGACAGGGAGAAGGTCCGGGCCCTCTGCGCCGCTCATCCGCACGCCTCGTTCGGGCTCGACGCCGGTGCGGTCGTCCTCCCGTTCGGGAAGAAGGAGGGGTACGACTGGTTCGATCAGGACATGGCCGCGGCGACGGAGAATCTCTTGATCGCCATCGCCAACCTCGGCCTAGGTGCGACGTGGTGCGGAATGCGCGATCCCTATCAATGTAAGATCCGCGAGATCGTCGGCCTCCCGGACGATCAGTATATCTTCGCCCTCATCCCGGTCGGCGTCCCGGGCGAGGTGAAGGGGCCGCGGGGCGATTTCGAGGAGGAGCGGATCTGCTGGGAGGTTTACTCCGGCTGAGTCGGGATCTGATAGCCGGCCCGCTCGCCCCCACAATGGGTTCGTAACAGCTCGGCGTAGCGGGCGGCAAAGGATGCGAGCCGCTCGACCGGTTCATCCACCGGTGCGTACAGGACGGCGATCACGTTCCTTGTCTCCTCGGTGACCTTGGTCGTCATCGCGTCCTTCACCGGGTTCCCGCACGGCTCCCATCCGCCTCCGGTCGAACGGCAGACGACGAGGAGGTCCTCAAGGTCGATCGTCTGGCCGGAGCGGTTGAAGACGTACGACTCGCGGGGGAGCCCCCAGCGGAGGAGGAGCTCCCTCCCGGAGATGTCGGCGTCGAATATCGAGCCGGGGAGGCCGCTTATCAGGCTGATCGCGTTGTTCACGTCGACCGGGCCGTTTATCAGGGGGAACTCCCCGGTGAGCGCCGCGCGGAGGAGGAACTCGCTCGCCGGCCTCCCCCTGCCGCTCGCTCGGTATTTCCCGTGTTTCAGCATCCGGCGGACCCGGGTCCGGATCTCGGCCGGGATGAACCCCTCCCCTGTTGCCCGTGCCCGGGCGATCGCCTCGGCGAGGAAGGACGGTGCATCCTTCGTCTGCTCAGGCGGAACGATCCCCTCGGCATAGATCAGGGCAGGGAGGACCGGGGACGGAGTGAGCGACCGGTCGATCTGGAGGCTGAACCCTTCGTTCATCTTTTCGGTCACTGAGCCGGGATCGGGGTCCCGGTCTCGAGCTCGAACGTCTCCGTCACCCCGTTCACGTTCACCGTGTACACCCCGGCCGGGAGCCCCTCCACCGCAAGCGGGATCGTCACCTGGAACGGTGTCACCGTCTGTGCACAGACCTCGTGGAGGGGGCGACGGGTGGTGATCGTCACGATGAACGTCTGGTACTGTATCTCCTGGTTCACCGAGTCGATCTCTGTGCAGGCGTCGGGGAGGGTCCCATGGATGATAGCGTTGACCTGAGGGGGAACTCTATCGGTGATCGCGAACTCCACGGTGTCGATCTTCGCGTCGTGGTAGCAGAACTCGGGCGAACCCTTGTCGGAACGGCAGCCGGTGACGAGGAGCGGAAGAACAAAAAAGACGACAAAGATGACGTAAGTTCCCTTTCTCACCGCTCTTCCTCTCCTCCTTGAGCCCGGGCGGATCCCGCCCTCCACTCCGATATCCTACACCAGAACCACCGGCCGGTGAAACTTCGAACCTTCGGGATCCGATTGGCCGATCCGATCCGGCTCGTTTAGTATTCCGTACCGGGATTCAGCTAAGGAGGTTTCGGTTGCGGCGCTTTCTGATCGATACGGACACTGCTTCCGACGATGCGGTAGCGCTTCTGATGGCGCTTCGGACCGAGGGTGTGAAGGTCGAGGCGATAACGGTCGTTGCGGGGAACGTCCCGCTCGAACAGGGTGTGCAGAACGCCCTGTACACGGTCGAGCGCTCCGGGGTCGACGCACCTGTGTATCGCGGGCTGGCGAAGCCGCTCCTCCGGCCGCTCAGGACGGCCCGGTTCTGCCACGGACAGGACGGGATGGGCGATATCGGCCTTCCGCTCGCCGGGCGGATCCCGGCCGCGGGGAACGGGGTCGATGCGATCATCGATACGATCCGCCGCTTCGCCGGACAGATCACCCTCGTCACCCTCGGCCCGCTGACGAACGTCGCCGTCGCCGTCTTGAAGGAGCCGTCGATCGCCGGGATGGTGAAGGAGTGCGTCGTCATGGGCGGGATCGGTCTCGGACACGGGAACGTCGTCCCTGCGGCCGAGTACAACATCTGGGTCGATCCTGAGGCGGCGAAGATCGTCTTCGCCGCGGGATTCCCGATCACGATGGTCGGCTGGGACGTATCGCGGCGGTACGCGGCCTTCGGCCCGGAGGACGCTGAGAAGCTGAGAGCGATATCCCCGCTCGGCGAGTTCGTCGTCTCGATCCAGAAGGCGATGCGCGTCTTCTGCATCGAGAAGCTGAAACAGGACGGGTTCGACCTCCCCGATCCGATCGCCATGGCCGTCGCCATCGATCCTAACGTGGCTGTGAGGGCCGAGCGCCTCCACGTCGATGTCGAAACGAAGGGGGAGCTGACCTCGGGGGAGACGGTCGTCGACCATCTCGGGATAACCGGGCATCCGCCGAACGCGAACGTCGTCCTCGATGCCTCGCGGGAGCGGTTCCTCTCCGTTCTCCATTCCGCCCTCCGGGATTGAGATGATCGCCGTCCTCGGGAGCGTGAACATGGACCTCGTCCTCGAGGCCGAGCGGATCCCGAGGCCCGGTGA
>QMQL01000103.1 GCA_003650505.1 Candidatus Acetothermia bacterium
TATCCGGGTGCGCGGCGGCTGATCGACTCCGGCCTCCCGATCGCACTCGGCTCCGACTGCGGCCTCGCCGGGTACGGGGTTGGATCGATGTTGTCGGTCATCTCCATCGCCCGGTTGAGGCTCGGGATGAGCCTCGAGGAAGGGATATCCGCGGTGACGCTGAACGGGGCCGCGGCGGTCGACCTTGCCGGTGAGATCGGATCGATCGAGCCGGGGAAACTCGCCGACCTCGTGATACTCGACATCGACGATTACCGTGAGATCGGGGATCTGATCGGGGTCAGTCCGGTGAAGAAAGTGCTTCTGGAGGGGAGTGAGGCCGAATTGGGATGAAGATCGAGGTGCTGGCGTTCGCCAAGATCAATCTGATCCTCCGCATCCTCCGCCGGCGGGAGGACGGATACCACGAGATCGACTCGATCGTCCAGACGATCGACCTTGCCGATCTCCTTACGGTGGAACCGGCGAGGGGCGTACAGGTGGAGAACGACCTTACGGACATCGATGGGGAAGACCTCGCTGCTCTGGCTGCGCGGGCGGTCCTCCGGCGGAAGCCGGGAGCGGAAGGGGTGCGAATAACGGTAAAAAAGGGGATACCGGCCGGGGCCGGGCTCGGGGGAGGGTCGTCCGATGCCGCTGCGGTCATCCGGGCGGTCGATCGGCTCTTCCCCCCGCGACTGTCACCGGAGGAACTCCTCTCGGTCGCAACGGACGTCGGTTCGGACGTCCCCCTCTTCCTCTACGGCGGCCGCCTCCGGATGAGGGGTCGGGGGGAGGTAATCACGCGGATCGATGCCGCAGCGGAAGAGTCGTTCCTCCTCCTCGTCCCCCCGCTCCGCTCCGACACGGGCCGCGTCTACCGGCGCTGGAGACCGGGTGTGGGTGGCCGGGCGAGCGATGCGGGGCTCGGGGCCAACGACCTCCTCTCCCCCGCCCTCTCGATCTATCCGGAGCTCGTCGCGTATCATCGGGCGGTGGACCGGCTCGACTCCTTGTACGCGGGGATGAGCGGGAGCGGGGCCTCTTTTTACGCCGCTTTCGCCGATCCCGATTCGGCGAGAGGAGCGGCAGGGCGGCTCCGGCGGGAGTTCCCCAGAGCGCTGGTCTTCGTATGCTCGCCGACCGAAGAGGGGCACAGGATCACAAGAGGGGGAAGCGGATGAAGATCGCGATCGATGGGCCGGCTGCGTCGGGGAAGACGTCCCTCGGTCGCGCGCTCGCCCGGCATTTCGGTTGCCGGTTCGTGGAGACGGGGAAGATGTACCGTGCGGTCGCCCTCGCATTTCAGCGCGGACTCGCCTTGGACGGGATCGAGATCGATGTCTCCGAGGATGGGAGGCTCCTTCTGAACGGAGAGGACGTGAGTGACCTCCTCCATACCCCCGGCCTCGACCGGGGATCGTCGGAGGTGGCGACGATCCCCGCTGTGAGGGAGAGGCTCGTCTCCCTGCAGCGGGCGATCGCGGACCGGGCGGACGTCGTGATGGAGGGGAGGGACATCGGAACGGTCGTCCTCCCCGATGCCGATGTGAAGATCTTCCTCAGCGCCAGCCCGGAGGTCCGGGCGAGGAGGAGGGTAGAGCAGCGGGGTGGAGGCGGCTACGCGGAGACGCTCCGTGAGATCATCCGTCGGGACGAGCGTGACTCGACGCGGGAGATAGCACCCTTGAACCCCGCTTCTGATGCGACTATAATCGTTACCGATCAAAAGACCCTCACTGAGGTCATTTCCGAGGCGATACACCTGGTCAAGGAGCGGTTGGAAGGACGTTGGGATCACGGCTGAAGAGCGGGCTCAAGGGCGGGCTTTACACGTTTCTAGCTTTCTTGCTCCTCATCCTCGCGAAGGTCCTCTTCTCCCTGCGGATCGAAGGGAGGGAGAACATCCGACGCGACGGCGAGTACATCATCGTCGCCCGGCATCGGAGTTACTGGGATATCCCATTGATCATCGCCGCCGTCGGACCGCGGAGGCGGATCCACTTCATCGCGCGCAAGGGGTTGATGAGGCGCAACCCCCTCGTCCGACCGCTGGTCCGGTTGTACGCGACGGTGATCGATCGGGATGGCTTCGGGAAGGGGGACTTCCGCCGGATGTTGGCCACGATGAAGCGGGAACGGCTCGGCGGGATCTTCCCCGAAGGGACGACCCGGCAGCGGGTCGAGCCGAAGGGAGGGGCGATCCGGTTCGCCGGCTTGACGAAGAAGGAGCTCCTCCCGGTGAACATCCGCGTCCGCGGACCGTATCCCCCAGAATACCCGTTCCGGTTCCCCCGCGTCACCGTCTCGATCGGAGAGCCGTTTACGTTGAGGGCTCTCGAGCGGGAGGTGGAAGGGACGGTTCCGCGCACCGAACGGCAGAGGCTGTTGAACGAACGGCTGATGAGCCGAGTTGATAGTGCATGATGAATGGAGGACGATAAGGGTTAACCTAGGGCCCGGTATTTGGGGAGGCGAAACGGAAAGATGGCTGGAGCGATGCAAGAGAAAATAAAGATGGAAGACGCTTTCTCTGAAAGCGATGTCAAGACCTACAGTCGGGGCGACACGATCTCAGGGACGGTCGTTCAGGTCAACGCTGACGAGATCCTCGTCGATATCGGTTACAAGTCCGAGGGGATCCTACCGGTATCCGAGCTCTCCCCATTCCGTACGGACGGGAAGGTGGAGGAGGGCGAGGAGATCGAGGTCCTAGTTACCTACATCGACGAGGAGAAGGGGACGGTCTACGCCTCGGAAAAACAGGCGGAATACGAGAAGAGGATAGACGTCCTCGAAGAGGCGTTCCGCGAGGGGCGCGTCGTCGAAGGGGAGGTCACCGGTGAGGTCAAGGGAGCGGGATATCACGTCAACCTCGACGGCATCCGCGCCTTCCTCCCCGGTTCCCATCTCGGTGGGGACCTGCCGAGCGCGATCGATGAGCTCCGCGGCCAGCGGATCCCGCTGAAGATCCTCGAGCTCTCCCGGCGAGACAAAAACTTAGTTGTTTCTCATAAAGTATATTTAAAAGAAAAGGAACGTGAGCAGCGGATGGCCCTGTTCGACTCCCTCGAGAAGGGGCAGGAGATCGAAGGTGTCATCCGGAGCGTCGTCGATTTCGGTCTGTTCGTCGATATCGGCGGGTTCGAAGGGCTCGTCCATCGCTCCGAGATAGCTTGGAAGGACCTCCCCGTTCCCCCGCCCGAGTACAAGGTCGGGGATGCGGTCCGGGTGAAGGTGATCGATTTCGATAAGGAGAAGGGGAAGGTCTCCCTCTCCATCAAACGGCTCCGGCCGGACCCATGGGACGGGATCCTCGAGCGCTACCCGGTCGGGGCGCAGGTGACGGGGAAGGTGGTCAGCGTCACCGACTTCGGCGCGTTCGTCGAGCTCGAACAGGACGTCGAGGGGCTCGTCCACGTCTCCGAGCTCTCCTGGGGGCATCCGGAGAACCCGAAGGAGGTCGTCAACGAGGGTGATGAGGTCACGGTCGTCGTTCTCGGCTGCGACGCGGATGCGCATCGGATCAGCCTCTCGCTCCGACGGATGCAGCGCGACCCATGGGAGGACGTGGAGGCGAAGTATCCGCGCGGTCAGACGGTGACCGGGACGGTCACCAAGATCACCGACTTCGGCGCGTTCGTCAAGCTCGAGGACGGTGTCGAGGGCCTGGTCCACGTCTCGGAGATCGATTGGGGGCACGTTAACCACCCGCGGGACGTGCTGAGCGAGGGCGATACGGTTGAGGTTAAGGTCCTGAACGTCGACCCGAAGGAGCGGCGGATCTCGCTCAGCATCCGGGAGCTGAAGGACAATCCGTGGCGGAAGTTCGTCGAGCAATACTCGATCGATGACGTCATCGAAGGCGAGATAACCGAGATCAAGGACTTCGGGGCGTTCATGCGGATCACCGACGACGTGGACGGGTTGATCCACGTCTCCGAGGTGAGCGACCAGCGGATCGCCACCCCGGCCGACGTCCTCTCCGTCGGAGACAAGGTCCAGGCGAAGATCATCGGGATCAACGAGGAGAAGAAACAGGTCCGTCTCAGCATGCGGAACCTGTTCGGCCCGCCGGAGATCCCGCCGACCGCGCTCGAGGAGCGGGAACGGCCGAAGCGCAGCCGACGGAAGGAGAAGGGGCGGGCCCGGGAGAAGGTCGATCGCCGGTTCCTTGAAGACGCCGGCCATGAGTCGCTCAGCATGCGCGATCTCCTCGGTGACGCAAGCCTGGACGAAGAAGAATGATCGAGGTCTAAGAAACCACACTGCAAGGAGGAAGCAGAATGAATAAGGGCGAGTTCATCGA
>QMQL01000104.1 GCA_003650505.1 Candidatus Acetothermia bacterium
CGGTGACGGCCTGACCGTCTATGCCTCGTTCCTCCTCGATCTCCTCCCCCACGCGGTCTCGTCGGTGCACGTCCTCCTCTACCGGATGAGCTATTACGCCGGCTACCGGGATAGCTCGACGAACGCCCTTCTTGACGCCCTCATAGCCGCTGCATCCCGCGGGCTAGATGTCCGCGTCCTCCTCGACGATTGCAGCTACTACCCCGAATCGGCCCGGGCGAACCTCGCAGCGGCGATCTACCTTCTAGTGCACGGGGTCGAGGTCAGGTTCGACGCGCCGAGCGAGACGACGCACGCCAAGCTCGTTCTGGTCGACGGGGAGAGCGTCGTCCTCGGCTCGACCAACTGGAACTACTACTCGCTCGAGCGGAACGTCGAGGCGGATGTCGCCATCCTCAACATCCCGCCTGTTGCATCGGTATACGAGGCGTACTTCGAGGCCCTATTCGAGGAGGGGAGGGCGATCTTCCCTTAGCCCATCTTACCGATCGTCGCCGGGCTCCCCCCACTCGATCCTCCCGGTCCAGGGGTTGAACCGGAGAGGGACGACCACCGCGTTCTCTGAGGAGAGCCTGAGCGGTATACCATCCCCGTCTGCGACGAGTCGAACCGGCCCTGACATCGTCAGCTCGACCTTGTCGTACATACCGGCGAGCTCCACCTTACCGGTGTGCTCGACGCGGATCCCGTTGTGCGCGATATCGATCAGGATCGCGAGGATCCCAGCGAGGAGGAGGCCGATCACAGCGAGGCTAACCCATTGGAACCACTTGTTCATCTCTCTCCTTTCGCTTACTGATCATACCTTACGAACGATAAGGATCCTCCCCTCGATCCGCACGACGGTCACCTCCTCCCCGGCCCCAATCCGGCCGGAGGTGGAGCGGGCATTCCAGTACTCCCCGTTTACGAACACGGTCCCGTCCGGATTGAGCTCGCGTCGGACGACCCCCGTCTTCCCGATCAGCGCCTCCCTCCCGGTCACAACCCGCTTTCTCTGGATGAGGAGCGCCTTCGAGATCACGAACGCGAACAGGGCCGTGGTCACAGCGACGACCGCGATGATCGTCCCCCACGATAGCCCTACGGCCCGATCCGGGATGTCAAACAGGGTGAACGATCCGGCGAGGAGGGAGACGACCCCGCCTCCGGTCAGGATCCCGTTCGTCGGGGTGAACGCGTCGAGGACGATCAGGCCGATCCCGAACAGGATGAGGACGACGCCGACGACGTTCACCGGGAGGATCTGAAGGCCGAACAGGGCGAGGAGGAGGCAGATCCCGCCGGCGGCGAGGCCGAACCCGATCCCCGGATGGAAGAACTCGTAGATAAGCCCGTACAGCCCGAGGATGAACAGGATGTAGACGAGGTTCGGATCGGCGAGGAGGCCGAGGAGCCGCTCGCGGAGGTTCGGCGCGATCGTCGTTATCCCGAGGCCCTCCGTCTCTATCGTCCTTCCGTCCTGAAGCGTGTATCCATCGAGCTTTGCGAGGAGGTCGGCCAGATCCTCGGCGATCAGCGCTGAGGAGGCGCTGCAAAACGGGGTGATCGACCTGATCGCCGCCGATTCGAGAACGGACTTCTCTGCCCACTCGACGTTCCTCCCCCTCCTCTCGGCGATCGCGCGGGCGAACGCCGCCGCGTCACTCGCCGCCTTTTCGATCTCGGTCGATCCCTCCTCTCCCCCCGATGTTTCGATCAGGCTGACCGGATGCGCGGCGCCGATATTCGTCCCCGGCGCCATCGCTGCAATGTCGGCGGCGAGCGTGATGAACGTCCCGGCAGAGGCGGCCCGCGCCCCCTGCGGATAGACGAAGACGGCGATCGGGATCGATGAGGAGAGCTCGGCCGATACGATGTCACGCATCGAGGATTCGAGCCCTCCCGGTGTGTTAAGCTCGATCACGATCAATGATGCGCCGATCTCCTCGGCCTGGCCGATCCCGCGGAGGACGTAACCCCGGCTTATCGGGTTGATCGAACCGGACAGCTCCAACACGGCGATCGTCGATCCGCCGGCTGCGACCGAATAGAGGATCGCGGCCAAGGCGAGGATTCCGATGAACGATAGGCCTCTCATTCTCTCTCCTCAGACCTTCCTTCCGGCCCCGCCATCATGCGGGGCCGGAAGGTATAGGTCGCTACTTCGGACAGCAGATCGAGCCGTCCATCTCGTTGTTCGACTCGTTGCACTCGTCGATGGCGTTGAACGTGTCGGCTTCCACGGTGAAGTCGACGCAAGGCGGGTACTTGAACGAGAAGCTGAACGAGAGGTGGATCACCGTCTCCTCGCCCGGATCGAGGATTCCGACCGCTGCGTAGTCCGATCCCGGATGGGTGCTGCTCGATAGGCGGGCCCAGGTTGTGACGGGGGTCGGCTGATCGCCGATGTTCTTGATCGTCGCTGCAACGGTGACGGTCCGCTCGCGATCGAGGCTGCAGACCGACTCGACCCGGATCACGGTCAGGTCAGGGCAGCCCGGTTCCTCGTCTGGACCTCCGTCCTCTCCTTCCTCCGATGGCCCGGTCGTCCTGATCGCCAGGAGTGGGACGAGGACGAGTCCGTCTCCGTCGGGAGGGGAGACACAAGCCCCGACTCCGCCGGATACGTATGTATCCGCCGTCGGTCCGGGGACGGAGGCCGAGAACGTCGCAGATTCGCCCGGGAGCAACCCGCAATCTCCGAGCGGAGTCCTCCAAGCCCACAGCCCTGGGAAACCAGTGAACAGCCAGGGTAGCGGCTCTGAATGGGAGACGGTCGGAAGCGTCGGCGGTACGTGGATCAGGAAGAAACAAAGCCCGCACCCATCAAGGGTTGTGAAATCGATGTTCGTCAACGTGTAGGTGTAGGTGTCGATATCGCCGTCGCGGGTTACGCACTCCTCGACCCTCACGCTCCCTATCCGTCTGTCGGTTACGGGATCGAACAGCTGGCTCACCGTTACGTCATAAGCGACCGCCTCCGGCGGACACCCCTCCACCGTGGGCGGTCCCCCCCTCCGCTGCTCGATCGGAGAGAGGACGAGGATGAACTCGACCGGTGTCCACGCGCCCCGATAGTCGATGTACATCCCATCGTCGGTCATCGCCGCCGTCTCGAGGACCTGCCCCTGGTAGCCGGGCGTCCAGCGGTCCTCCTCCGCCCAGGCGAGGTCGACCGGGGTGTATCCCTCCGGCGTCTCGTCGTACAGGAACGAGCGGCCGGTGAGGTAGGTGTTGTTCTCCCCTTCGTTCTCCTCGAGCCCGACGATCACCCCTTCTGCCGACTCAAGCTCGTGCTCGTAGGCGGCGATCGATGGATCTTCCTTCACCTCGAGGACGATCCCGTCGATCACGTCCGGTGCGAACTGGCCGAACCCGGCGGCGCTGAACTCCGCCGGGAAGCTCGCGTCGTATATCTTGATGACGAACTCGTCCGGATAGCGCTCAGCGACGTAGCGGGCGAGCCCGACGACGAGCCGGGCGTCGTCCGTCCCGAGCGGGGTCTGGGTCTTCATCGGGCCTTTCCCGAGGATGTCGGCGAGTTCGATCGTGTCGAGCTCGTCGATCACCCCGTCTCCGTTCAGGTCGGTCAGGAAACGCGGGTAGCCGTAGCCGTGGAACCAGGCGAGGATTGTCGCCGCCTCGATCGGTCCGGTCCAACGCGCCGACCAATCGGGCTTGCTCTCCTGGCTGATCAGCTGTAGGTCGCTCACCACGTAACCGGGTATCGTCTCAGGCTGACTAACCGCAATGAGTCCGAACATCGCCGCGATGGTGCAGCCGGTGATGAGTGAAGCTACCATTCGTTTCATTCTCATCCCTCCTTCGGTTCTATCCCTTGACCCGAGGATGAGCGAGCCCTCGGACCGTCCTTGCCGCTCGGGCCATCACCAGTATAGGGCGATCGCCCCCTGCGACAAGATTTAATCGGGATGAGAGCGACAGGTTCCATATCTTGCGGGTACAATCGCAGATCGTCGTTCAGGGATCGGAGGGCGGATGGGTATTGCAGCGATTCTTCTTACGCTCGGGGCGGCCCTCTCGTGGGCGCTCACCTCGGTTCTGATGAAGCTCGGCCTTCAGCGGATGAGCAAGGTCGGGTTCGCCGCGATCCGGCCGTGGATGGGCCTTCTGTTCATCGTTCCCTACGCCTTCCTGACGAAAGGGTTTCAGTTCGGTTCACCCCGGCTGATCCTCGTTGCGATCGCA
>QMQL01000105.1 GCA_003650505.1 Candidatus Acetothermia bacterium
CCTCCTCGTCGCGTTCGGGGCGGCCGGGCTTAAGGGTCGGTTGAACGCGCATCTGTTGCAGAGCCTGGAGGAGGTCGGGGCGCTCGCGTTCCTCGCCCTCGGATTCCTCGGTATCGGGACGGCCTTCTTCTACAACCTCCTCGCCAACTCGGGGAGTCTGTTCGGCGCCAGCGTTCCGATCGGCCCGAACAGCGGGATCCTCGATTCGGCCGGGACACTCCCGCTGATGAACTGGGCCGTGGGACTAAAGGTGATGACCGGGATCGCGAGCATCGTCATCGTGATGCTGATCGGCGCCCGGAAGGAGGAGACCGAATGAACGTGGGAAACCTCCCGTTTATCGTCAGCGCGCTGCTTGTGGTGTTGGGGATCTATACCCTCCTGTTCAAGCGGAACTTGATCAAGCTGGTCATCGGAGTCTCGCTGATCGAGACCGGGGTCAACCTGTTCCTCGTCATGCTCGGTTATCGGAGCGAGGGGATAGCCCCGATCTACACGTTCGCCCCGGCGGGGGAGAGGATGGTCCTCCCGACGCCGCAGGCCCTGACCCTGACGAGCATCGTCATCGGTCTGGCGACGACGGCCCTCCTCCTCTCGTTCGCCGTCTTCATCTGGCGCCATTACGGGACCCTCGATGTGCACAAGATAAAGGAGCTTAAAGGATGAGCGCACTCTCTGTTCACGCACCCGTCCTCCTGATCGCCATCCCGCTTCTGGGGGCGTTCGCCGTCCCCCTCATCGGGAAGCTCGGTCGTGGAGTGCGGGACGTCTTCGTCGGACTGATCGCGGCGTTCACAGCGGCGCTCGCCGGTCTCCTCGCGGCGGACGTGTTCGGTCGTGGAGGGGCGGCGAGCGTCTACGTCCTCGGCGGGAAGCCGTTCAACATCCCACTCCCCTCCGGGATGACGGCGCCGATCAGGATCCTCCTCGAGGTCGATGGGATGAGCGCGTTCATGGGGCTGATCACCGCGCTCGTCACCATAACTGCGATCGCATTCAGCTTCTCCTACTGGAAGAAGAGATCGGGCGGGAACATGTACTACTCCCTCCTCCTCCTTCTGACTGCCGGGATATTCGGGATGGAGATGACCGGGGACATGTTCAACTTCTTCGTCTTCCTCGAGGTGACATCGATCGCCGCCTGCGGCCTGATCGGGTTCCGCGTCTGGCTCGGCCGCTCGCAGGAGGCCGGATTCAAGGTGATGACCCTCTACACCGTCTCCGGACTGTTCGTCCTCCTCGCGGTCGGCCTCCTTTACGGTGAGCATGGTGGGCTGAACATCGCTTATTTGGCCCACGGTCTGACCGGTGGGCTTATCGACAAGATCGCCCTCGGCCTCTTGCTCACCGGCCTTGCCATGAAGGCGGGGGCGGTCCCGATGCATATGTGGGCCCCGGACGCCTACGGCGAGGCCCCTGCTCCGACGTCGGCCGTCCTCGTGGCGAACAGCCAAGCGAGCCTGTACGGGCTCTTCCGCGTCCTGTTCACCCTGTTCGGGATCACGGTCAGCGCTGCGACGACCGGCTGGATCCTGATCGGATTCGCCCTGCTCACGATATTCGTCGGGGTGACGATGGCCCTCGTTCAGAACGACATCAAGCGGCTGATCGCCTATGGAGCGGTCTCCCAGATCGGTTACATGCTCCTCGGGGTCGGGGTTGGGCTGGCGACGATCGTCGCCAAGCCGGCGTACGGGCTCGTCGCGATGCAGGGGGGGATCTTCCACATGATCAACGATGCCGCCTGCATCGGCCTCCTGTTCCTCGTCGCCGGAGCGATCAGTCGCGCTGCGGGTACGAGGGATCTGAACAAAATGGGAGGCCTGGCCCACACGATGAAGTACACGAGCGTCTTCTTCGTCATCGGGGCGTTCGCCCTCGCCGGGGTCCCGCCGTTCAACGGGTTCGCATCGAAGTTCCTCATCTACGAGGCCTCGTTCAAGTTGAGTCCGTTCCTCGCGATAATTGCGATCCTCTCGAGCATCCTCCTCCTCGCCGTCTTCGTCAAGGCGTTCCAGGGGGCGTTCTTGGGGCCGAGGCCGGCATCGCCGGGAGGAGGTGAGGCACCGCTCGGGATGTTAATCCCGATGGCCGTCCTCACCCTCGTGGTGATCGCGTTCGGCCTCTTCCCCGGCTTCTTCGTGGAGAGGATCGTCACGCCAGCGGCCAGGGCGCTCTGGTTCGGCCGTGACGCGTACATCAGCGCAATTCTAGGAGGCTAGAGATGAACGGAATCACCTCTGGGTTCGGGACGTGGAATCCGATCGCCTGGACGCTCCTCTTCATCGGCATCCTGATCGTTGCCTTCTTCGTCCGCTCGTTCGGGAGGAAGGACTACAAGCGGAACACGGGCCAGACCAAGGCGTTCCTCTCCGGGAACGAGGAGCCAGATGCTCCCGCCGGGCTGCACGTCAGCGGGGACAACCTCTACTGGGGGATGGTCCACGGGCTTTCCGCCTACTATAAGCGGGTCAGGAAGTGGCACAGCGGGGATTTGAGCGACTACGTCGCCTGGTTCATCGGCGGCCTCGCGCTGATCTTCGTAATCATCGTCTGGGTCGGGTGAGGTGAATGGCACTACCTAAATCGTTCAAACGGGCGTTGTGGGTCTTCCACGTGGCGACGGGATCGTGTAACGGCTGCGACATCGAGATAGTCGCCGCCCTCACCCCGCGCTACGACGTGGAGCGGTTCGGGATCATGCTGACAGGTACCCCGCGGCATGCGGACGTCCTCCTCGTCACCGGGACGGTGACCAAGCCGATGCTCCCCCGCTTAAAGCGGATCTACGACCAGACACCAGACCCGAAAGCGGTCGTCGTCGTCGGGGGCTGCGGGTCGTCGAGTGGCGTCTTCTACGAGTCGTACAACGTCGCCGGTCCGATCGACGAGGTGATCCCCGTGGATATATACGTCCCCGGCTGCCCGCCGCGGCCGGAGGCGATCATCGACGGGGTCGTCAAGGCGGTCACCAAACTGGAGACGCTGGAGAGATCGGGGGTGAAGAGCCGATGATTCCAGAAGGGATCCTCGCCTCGTTCCGGGATGCGTTCGGGGAGCGGATCGTCAATGAGAGGACGATCGAGCGTAAGGTCGGGACAGTTGAGCCGCGCTCGGTCTACGACGTCTGGATCGAGGTCGACCGGGAGACGCTCCACGACGCGGTCGAGCACCTCTGCCGGCACTTCAACCCGCACCTGTCGGTGATATCGGGCGACGACCTCGGCGAGAAGGTGGCGTTCAACTACCACTTCGCCACGGGCTGGGGAGAGCGCTACGGAGAGGCGACGTTCACGATCCGGACCTTCGTCCCGAAGGACGACTTCCGGGTCCCGACGATAACCGACCTCCTCCCCGGCGCGCAGACGAGCGAACGGGAGAAGATCGAGTTCTTCGGCCTGACGGTCGATGGGATCCCGGACGATCGGAACCTGTTCCTTCCGGAGGACATGACGATCCACCCGTGGAGGAAGGACCTGGAGGAGGAGACTTCCAAGGAAGTCAGGCGGACGGTTAAGTGGGAGGGGCGCGATGAATAACGAATCGATCAGCCTGCAGATCCGAGGGGGCGCGACCTGCTACAGCGTCCCGATCGGCCCTGTCCATCCGGCGCTGAAGGAGCCGATCCGGTTCGAGTTCAACCTCGATGGGGAAAGGATCGTCGGGGTGGACATCAAGCCTGGGTTCGCCCACCGGGGGATCGAGTACATGGGGATGAGGCGGAACCTGATCAAGGTCCTCTACCTAGCCGAGCGGATCTGCGGGATCTGCTCGATCTCGCACCCGCTCGCCCTGACCCAGGCGGTGGAGAACGCGGCCGGGATCGAGGTCCCGCCACGCGCCCAGTACATCCGGGCGATCATCGGCGAGCTGGAGCGGATCCACTCGCATCTTCTGTGGGCCGGCGTCGGTGCGCACGAGCTCGGGTTCGACACCCTCCTCCATCTGACCTGGAAGGTAAGGGAGAAGTCGATGGACCTCCTCGAACAGCTGACCGGGAACCGGGTCGATTACGCGATCCCGATATTCAGCGGGGTGAGGAGGGACATCCCGGATGAGAAGGCCCACCTCGCCTACGAGGCCCTCGACTACTACCGGGGCCTGTTGGACAAGATGATCGACGCCTACCTGCACGACAAGTCGGTCGAGATGCGGACCCG
>QMQL01000106.1 GCA_003650505.1 Candidatus Acetothermia bacterium
AGCTCGTCCGCGCCGACGACGGTCGCGGTGTAGCTGTTCCCGTTTACGTCGATTATCTTGATTTCATCGGCGTTCTCGATCACGTGGGCGTTCGTCAAGACGAGCTTCTCCCCCGCGTATTCGAACACGACCCCCGAGCCGACCCCTTGCCACTCCCGCTCCTGCGGGGTGTCCCCGAACGGGTTTCCGAAGAAGCGGCGGAAGAACGGGTCGCCGAAGAACTCGGAGAACGGGTTCTCCACCGTCACCGTCCCCGACACGTCGACCCTGACGACCGCCGGCCCGACCTTGGCGATTGCCGCCTTGATCGCCGCCTGCCCGGAGTCGGTTATCGCCTGATTTACGTTCGACTCCTCCGCCAACGCAGCCGGCGTGATGAGAGCCGGCCCGCCGGTAGGTATACCGATCCAACCGATCGTCACGCCGGCTGCGATCAGCACCGCCGCGACGATCCCGATCAATATCGATTTGCGCATCGTCTACCTCCTCTGGTATAGATCTTTGGACTCAGGTATTCATCATTATCATTCCCCTGAGGTGTGAAGGGATTATGAAGAACCCCGGTCACGCGGATGAAAGATCGAGCGAAAAGCGGGTGAAGGCGATCGCTGCCGTATCCGGCGGGCTGGACAGCATCCTCGCCGCGGCGGTGGTAAGCCGGCTCGGGATCGACGTTACCCTCCTCTACGTCAAGCACCTGTTCAGCGGGGGAGAGAAGAAAGAGGGGGCGGTAAAGCGACAGGCGGAGGGACTCGGCCTTCCGCTTCGGATCGTAGATGGCACGGTCGAGCACCTCGATATCGTCCGCCATCCGCGTCACGGCTACGGAAGGGGGATGAACCCCTGCCTCGACTGCCGGATATTCCTCCTCAAGACCGCAAAGCGGGTGATGGAGGAGGAGGGGGCCGAGTTCGTGATCACGGGCGAGGTCTTGAACCAGCGGCCGATGTCCCAGCACCGAGGCGCCCTCGATGTCGTCGCTGAGGAGAGCGGCCTCTCCGATCGCCTCCTCCGCCCGCTGTCGGCCAACCTCCTCCCCGATGCCCTCCCGGTGAAGGAGGGCTGGATCGATCGGGAGGATCTCTACTCGTTCTCCGGGAGGAGCCGGAGGGAGCAGGCCGCACTTGCGAGGCAGCTTGAGATCTCCGACTACCCCCAGCCTGCCGGAGGGTGCCTCCTCACCGAGAAGGTCTACGCTGCCCGGCTGCGCGACGCGTTTGAGCACGCCGGGGCCGATGCCGTCGACATCGACGGCTTCCGGCTCCTCCGCTACGGGAGGCACTTCCGGCTGAGCGACCGGGTCAAGGTGATCGTCGGGCGAAACGAGGCTGAAAACGATATCTTACCAGGCTTTTCGCAAGGGAGGATCCTCCTCGAGCCGGTCGATGTGATGGGGCCGACGACCCTGATCGAAGGGGAGCCGAGCGAGGGGGAGCTCGAGCTCGCCGCGGCGATCGTCGCCCGCTACTCCGACTCCGTGGAGGGCCGGCCGGTCAGGTTCCGCGTGAGCGGAGTTGGCTCCGAGCGGGAGTTGGACGTGATCCCTCTTCCACCTGAGGATCCGCGGATCGCGGGATGGCGGATCGGCTAGGAGATCAGGGCGAGGGCCTCCTCGCGCGATGCCTGATCCTTGTAGAAGCTCCCCCTTATCGCCGACGTGACCATCTTCGATCCGGGTTTCTTCGCACCCCGTAGGGTCATGCACAGGTGGGTCGCCTCGATCCGGACGAGAACGCCGAGCGGATCGAGCCTGTTTACGATCGCATCTGCCAGCTGCTGGGTCAGCCTCTCCTGAAGCTGGGGTCGGGAGGCGGCGATGTCGAGGGCACGGGCGAGCTTGCTCGCCCCGACGATCCTCCCCTCCCGTGGGATGTAGACGATGTCGGCCGTTCCGACGAACGGGAGGAAGTGGTGCTCGCAGATCGAGAAGAACGGGATCCCCTTCATCACGATCATCTCCTCGTAGTCCTCCTTGTACACGACCTCGAGGACCTCCCCCGGATCCCGCGCGATCCCGGCGAAGAACTCCTCGTACATCGCGGCGACCCGCCGCGGGGTCTCGGCCAGGACCTCTGGGTTTAGGTATTCGCTCCCGATCCCTTCGAGGATCTCCCGCATCCCATTCTCGATCCGCTCGCGATCCATCCTCCCTCCTTCGGCCGAAGGATAGGAAAGAACCCCCGGCGGGGCAACCGATTCCAGCAGAAATCCCTCTCCCCGCTTGAGGAATTCCCGTCCCTTTCCTAAACTCAACCTTGTCGTCGGTTGTTGCGGTCAAGGGTATAAGTCGTCTCGAGGAGGGTCAAATGCCGGATAGCGGCGGATACAGGGTCATCGCGGAGATGAAGTACGAGCCGGCGCAGGTCGTGCGCGGCTACACCGGAAAGACGCTCTACGTGAATATCGAAGATGGCAGGATCGAGGAGCGGCCGGTCACACAGGACATGAAGGAGAAGTTCGTCGGCGGCCGCGGGTTCGGGCTCTGGCGGCTCTGGCACGCGGTCAGCGACGACACGAAGTGGGACGATCCGGAGAACGAGATCGTGATCGGCGCCGGCCCGATCGGCGGGATCACGACGTACCCGGGAGCGGGTAAGTCGCTCGTCGTCAGCCTCTCCCCGACGACCGGGGCGGTTGTCGACTCGAACGTCGGCGGCTACTTCGGGCCTTACCTTAAGTTCTCCGGCTGGGACTGCCTCGAGATCCAAGGGAAATCCGACTGCGACGTGATCGTCTTCATCGACGGTGACGAGGGGGTCGTACGGGTCCTCGAATCACCCGAGGATGATCTGAACACCCACGTCATCTCCGAGCGGCTCCTTCATACCTTTGCCGACTCCAATTCCCCGAAGGACCTCCTTGCGATCTCCACGGTCTCTGCCGGACGGGGTGCGGAGCACACGCGGATCGGCTGCCTGAACTTCAGCTTCTTCGACATGAAGCGAAAGAAGGTGCGGGTGAAGCAGGCCGGCCGCGGCGGGATCGGGACGGTCTTTCGCGATAAAAAAGTCGCCGCCCTCGTGGTGAAGAAGCACGGGATCAGCGCTGATGCCAACCACCCTGCCGATCCGGAGCGGGTTCGCAGGGCCGGGGAGCGGATAAACAAGGAGATTTTGGAGCTCGACTCCTCCCAGAACGACATGCGGAGCGTCGGGACATCGCATCTCGTCGAGATCATGGACGAGTACGACCTCCTTCCGGTCAACAACTACAAGTTCGGCTCCCATCCCGATGCCCACAGGATCGACTCGACCGTATGGCGGAGGAGGTTCGGCCAGGGGATGCCGGACGGCTGCTGGCTCGGCTGTACCATGTCCTGCTCGCACGCGGTCGACGACTTCGAGCTTAAGACCGGGCCGTACAAGGGGATGAAGGTTTTGGTCGACGGTCCGGAGTACGAGACCGCGGCCGGCTCGGCGAACATGGGGATCTTCGATCCCGACTTCGTCCTCGAGATGAACTTCTACTGCGACACCTACGGGATCGACACGATCTCGTTCACCACCGGGACGGCGTTCGTCATGGAGTGCTACGAGGCCGGAATCCTGGACAAGGAGCGCACCGGCGGGCTCGAGCTTCGGTTCGGGAACGCCGACGCAGCGCTCGAGCTCCTCCATCAAATGGCGCGCGGCGAGGGGTTCGGGAAGATCGCAGGGCAGGGGATAAGGCGGATGAAGGAGCACTTCGTGAAGGAATTCGGCGCCGATCGGAAGTTCCTCGACGACATCGGGATGGAGTGCAAGGGGATGGAGTACTCCGAGTACGTGACCAAGGAGTCGCTCGCCATGCAGGGAGGATACGGCCTCGCCCTGAAGGGTCCGCAGCACGACGAGGCGTGGCTGATCTTTATCGACATGGTGAACAACCAGATCCCCACGTTCGAGGACAAGGCCGAGGCCCTCCATTATTTCCCGATGTGGCGGACCTGGTTCGGACTCGTCGGGATGTGCAAGCTCCCCTGGAACGACATCGAGCCGGCCGACAACCAGAAGCGATTCTCCGGGATCGACGCGGCGAAGGTCCCCGACCATGTCAAGAACTACTGCGACCTCTTCTCTGGGATCACCGGGGTCGAGGTGACCCCCGACGATCTGATCCTCCAATCGGAGCGGGCTTACAACTTCCAGCGGGTCTTCAACCTCCGGCTGGGCTATGGG
>QMQL01000107.1 GCA_003650505.1 Candidatus Acetothermia bacterium
GGGATGGGCGAGGCGTCCGGCGAGGGGAGGGCGATCGCCGCGGCGAAGCTCGCCAGCACGAACCCGCTCCTCGAGGGGGATTCGATCCGCGGGGCGCGGAAGCTGATCATGAACGTCACCGGCGGGCGGGATCTGACGCTCGGTGAGGTGACCGCCGCCGCCGACCAGATCCGCCGTGCCACGGCGACCGAGTCGGATCTTGTCTTCGGGGCGGTGGTCCGGGACGACCTTACGGGAAGGGTCCAGATAACAGTGATCGCGGCGGATTTCCATGAGGCAGCGGGCGGGAAGGAGGAGCGCGCGGTGCGGAGGGAGAGGATATCGGTCGACGAGAACCTCGACCTTCCGACGTTCCTCCGCCGCGAGCAGAGGGCAGGGGAGGAGGGGAAGGCCGATTGACCTCCCTCCCCGCGTAGCGAAGGTCGTCATCGACGGAGATGAGCCCGATACGGATCCTGATTCATCAGTCGGATCGGAAGATGGCCGAGCTCCTGGAGGGGCTGCTCTCCTCAGCCGGCTACGACGTCGCTGTCGCGGAGGGGATCGGAGCCGTACAGGGCGAGCTCGGCGCGGGGAACGTCGACTTCCTCCTCCTCAGGATCGACCGGCCGGAGGGGGAGGGGTGGGACCTTCTCGATTCGATCGTCGCGGGCGGGAACCCGATCCCGGTGATGGTCGTGACCTCCCTCAGCCGGGCGGAGGACCGGATCCGGGCGCTCGAGTCGGGAGCGGACGACGTGATCTCGATCCCGTTCAACCCCGATGAGCTGAAGGCGCGCGTCGGGGCGATCGTCCGCCGGACGCTCGCCCCGGCTCGTTCCGGCCTTGACCTCTGGATCGACGACCTCCGGAAGGAGGTCCGCGTCTCCGGACGGCGGATCATCCTCTCGCCCAAGGAATATGCGCTCTTGAAGCTCCTTCACTCGTCCGCCGGCCGCGTCTTCTCGGCCGGCGAGATCCGCCGACGGCTCTGGCCGCGCGGGCATGCCACCGTCCAGGATGTGCAGAAGTACATCTACCTCCTTAGGAGGAAGATCGAGGAGGACCCGAAGGATCCACGGGTGATCCTGACCGTCCGCGGGTTCGGCTATAGACTCGCCGCTTGATATCAGACATCGCGGATATCGAGGTAGAGGGGGCGGGGCGGGAGCTCCTCGGAGAGGACCGGCCGGACCATCGTGTGGTAGCGGAGGACCTTCTGGGGGAAGAACCGGGGGATCGCGGCGAGGGGGTCGTCCTGGTAGACGAACATGGTGATGATGTCGAACCCGTTCGCGTGGGCGCGCCGTTGCAGCCTCGCCAGGAGGGCCTTAAGCAGCCTCTCTCCATCCTTACCGCGGCAGACCGGATCGAACAGCTGGAGATAGGCGATCTTCTCCCCTACCTTAGGGATGCGCGGGAGGGGGAGGAACTTGGCCGCCGGGTTGAGTAGGGCACCGAGGAGGCGGAGGGTGATCGGCATCCGGACGACCCGGCCCCGGTAGATCCGCGATAGGTCCCACGCGCTCACCTGGGCGAACGACCGGCCCTCCTCCAGCCGGTAGATCCCGTTCAGATAGCCGAGCTCTGCCCCGCGCATGTACGGCTCCTTCAGGGAGAGGGGCCTGAGGGAGCGCTCTCCGACCAGTTCTTCGAGCCGATCGACCTCGGCCTCGAGATCGTCGAGGTGAGGGTCGAGCTCCTCCGCCTTCCCCGGTAGGGTGGAGATCGAAAGGACCGAGAACGAGGCGGCGATCCTCGCTCCGATCTTCGTCGCGACGTTGAGGGAGGGGTGATTGTCCGCCTTCACGTGGCCGTAGATGAACGCCGCACCCCCGGCCTCGATCTCGGCGTGGACCGCCTTCCACAGCCGGAACAGTCCGCGCTTCATGCTCCGGCGGTAGGAGACCTCGCCGCGGAGGTCGTAGAAGTACGCGACCCTCTCCTTCTCCCCTCCGATCAGGACGTCCTTGAGGGCGTAGGCCATCACCCCGACGATCTTCCCCTCCTCCTCGGCGATCAGGACCTTTCCGTTGGCGTGGAGGGTCGACCGGTAGAAGTAGTCGTCCCGGTCGATGACGATCGATATCCCCGTCCCCTGCGGACTCTTCTCCTCGAGGCGGAGGAGCTCCTCGTTGTCTTCTCGGACAGCTTCGCGGATGGTGAACATCCCTCCCTTCCTCAACCTGTGATCCTGATCTGGTACTCGATCCGTCCGATCGCCCCATCCTCGTCGATGACGACGAGGGTCACCGTGTAGAGCCCCAGGCCGGGGAAGGTGTGGACCGGCATGAATCGGTCCGTCCCGTCGCATCTGCCCGACCAGCTCGTCCCATCCCCGAAGTTCCAGGCGACGTGGGCTATCCTCCCCGTCGGACTCGGATCGTACGACGCACGCCCATCGAACGCCACCTCTACCCCCTCGACCCTCGCTGTGAAATCGGCGCGGGGAGGGGAATTTTCCACATCGATCTCGACCTCGAAGAGGGTCTTTCCCCCGTCGTCATCGGTCACCGTCAGGACGACCCGGTATACACCGTCATCCTGGAACGTGTGGAACGGGGTCTGAACATCGGAGGTCGATCCGTCACCGAACTCCCAGCCCCAGCCGACGATCGTCCCGTCCGGATCGGTGGCGAGCGGGACGAATGCGACGGCCTCGCCGTCCTTCGGTTCCGGCGGGCTGTAGTCGATCCGGCTGACCTCGGCCGGCCGGTTCTCCACCCTCACCTTCACCGGATCGGAGGTCGCGGTCGCGCCGTCGTCGTCGGTGACCCGGACCCGGACGCGGTACGATCCGTCGTCGGGGTAGGCGTAAGGCAAAGTAGGCGAGGTCGTCTCGAGGTCGAAGGTTCCATCGTCGTCGAGATCCCATTCGTAGCGGACGATCCTCCCATCCGGGCTCTGATCGCGCGATGAAGAGGCGTCGAAGGTGAACTCACCCCCCGTCGGCTGAGCCGGACAGTTCACGTCGAGCGAGGCGACCGGGGGAAGGTTGTGGACGATCAGCCGGGCCTCTGTGTTCCCGCTCCCCCCATCGTCGTCTACAACGGTCAGGGAGACGGTGTAGTCCCCCTCGGCGCGGAACGCGTACTTGGGGGACCTCTGGCAGGATGTCGCTCCATCCCCGAAATCCCATTCCCAGGCGACGATCGTTCCGTCATCGTCGTAGGAGCAGTCGGTGAACTTCACCTCTTCGAGTTCCATCGGGGCGAACTCCGAAACGCAGAACCCGGCGACCGGGGGGGAGTTCACCTCGATCTCCATTCGGAGAGGGTCGGAGATATCGCCGTTGTCGTCGACGATCCAGAGGGTGACCGGGACCGTCCCGCCGGCTTGGTACGTGTGGGTCACGGTCGCCTCCTCCGCCTCCAGATCGATTGTCCCGTCCCCGTCGAAGTCCCAGCGGTAGTTTGCGACCTTCCCGTCCGGATCGCTCGATTCCGAAGCGTCGAACTCCGCCGGCCGGCCCGCTGTCGGGACGGCCGGATCGACGATGAATTTCGCTTCGGGCGGGAGGCTGGCGATCGAGATGGAGCCGGTTTGGGTCGCGCCCCTCCCCTGCTCGTCGGTCACGGTCAGGGAAACGACGTATAGCCCTGGATCTGTGTAGGCGTGCAGGACGGATTCACCCTCTCCGGTCGAACCGTCCCCGAAGTCCCAGGCCCAGCCGGTGATCGCGATCCCGTCCCCGCTCGATTCGTCCTGGAACCTAAGCGGGCTCCCGACGCGGGGCCGCTCGATCCCCTCCTCTGGGATGACGCTGAAGTCGGCGATCGGAGGGATGGGGAAAGAAAGGGCGATAGATCTCGTCGCTGTCGCTTCGCCCCCCTTCGAGTCGAGGACGGTCAGGGTCACCGGGTATTCCCCCACCTCGGCGTAGGTGTGGCTCGCGGTCTGCCCCTTTCCGGTCGAGCCGTCCCCGAAGTCCCACCTGTAGGAGACGATTCTGTCATTCTCATCGCGGGAGGGACCGGCATCGAAGACGATCTCCTCTCCCGGGGAGGGATAGGCAGGGGTTATCGTCATACCCGCGCTCGGGGGGAGGTTGAACGCCGAGTTCTCCCGCTTCGGCGTCCCGCAGAGGCCGGTCCGGTCTTCGCCGCCGCAATCGCAGGTGGTCCAGTTGTCCGGCCGGTCGGGGAGGCGGTAGTCGATCCGTTCCCTCGAGCAGAAC
>QMQL01000108.1 GCA_003650505.1 Candidatus Acetothermia bacterium
CCCAGGGTCGCCCCTGCTGGGATTTCCCCAGTGGCCTGCCCTGCGGAGTCCGGACTTTCCTCACACCGCTTCCCCCGAGGCGGTGCGCGTCTCCCTGGCCCTCTCATCGATATCGGCGAAACCTGCAACGGCGGCAATAGTATACCCGACGCTCCCTCCCCTGATCGAGGACGACGGTCGTGCGGAGGAACCGGCCGCATCGGGGGCAGATCCGCCGATGGATCAGCCAGCCGATCCCGGCCGCACCGGCGATGACGAGGCCGACGATGGTAAGCGGATGAGAGGCCGAGGGGGAGGGGATCTCCCCCCCACTCGGCCCGAGGGTACGTTCGAGATCGTCGAACAGGGCGATCATCGCCTCCTCGATCCGGCGATGAGAGACGAGATCGGCTAGTCCGGTTTCGAGCCCCTCCTCCAATCGGCCGTGGCCAGCATGGATCCCGTCGCTCCCGCGGATCCTCACCTCCCATGAACCGCCCGTCCTGAGGAAGACGGCGAGGATGGTCTTCCCTCGATTCAGCTCCCAATAGTCGAAGACGGCGTCGGCGTAGGCGTCGATGTCGGAAAGCGGGTTCTCCCAGCTCGCAAGTATGTAGACGTCGACCGCATAGCGATCGCGGACATCATCGATCAGGGAGGAGATCCTCTCCCGGCCGTGCCGATCGAGGACGTTCCCGTAGTCGGAGAGCTGTCCGATCGGTCGGGGGAGGGGGGCTCCCCCGATGACCGAGACGGCGAGCGACAGGAGAACGAGGGGGATCAGTCGACGTAGAGGATGCGCGAACAGTGTTCGCATTGGACGACCCCCATCCCCCCTTTCGCCCGTTCGATCGTGTTCCCGCTCAGCCTCAGCTTGCAGCCGGAACACGTCCCCTGCACGATCGCGGCGAGCGGATCGCGGTACTTCTTGTGGAGGGTCTCGTACTGGGAGAGGATGTAGGGGGTGATACCCCCGGCGAGCCGCTCCCTCTCGGCCTTCAGACCGGCGATCTTCCCGTCCGTCTCCTCCAGGCCGGAGGCGATCCGCTCGATCTCCGCGCGGAGCTGCGCCTCCCGCTCCTCGAGCGCCCTCTCCGCCTCGACGAGCTCCTCCCGCGTCCGCTCGATCAAATCCATCAGCTCGAGGGCCTCGTCCTCCATCCGGCTGATCCGGACGCGCTCGCTCTCGATCTTGGCGCGGAGGTCCTCCATCTCCTTGAAGCTGATTATCCCCTTGTCGAGGCGATGCTGATATTCGCGGATGCTCTCGTCGAGCTCGTCGACCTCGAGGTTCTTCAGCCGGCTCTCCCGTTCGAGGCCGGCGAGGCGGCCCTGGAGCGACTCGACCGAGGCGCGCTCGGCGTCGATCCTCTCCTCGAGCCGCGCCCGTTGGGCGGTGAGGCTCGCCAGATGGGCGCCCAGATCGGCGATCTCATCGTCGATCCGCTGGAGCTCGAGCAGCTGCTTGATCTCAGCGAGCACTTCCCCCCTCCCCGTTCAGGCGGGTCATCCGGCGAGGCCGAGTCCGCGTAGCCCATCCGCCATCGGGCCGAGCTTCTCCTGAGCGAGGGCCTGCGCCCTCTTCTGCGCCTCCTGGACGGCGGCGATGATCAGGTCGACCAGCATCTCCACGTCCCCTGGGTCGACGACCTCCCGCTCGATCGCAAGGTCGATCAGCTCTCCCCGACCGTTCACCGTCGCCTTCACCATCCCTCCGCCGGCCGTCGCCTCGGCCTTCATCTGGGCGATCTCGGCCTGAGCCCGTTCGAACTGCTGCTGGAGCTGCTTCGCATGTCTAACGATGTTCGAGAGATCCCCGAGTCCCTTCACTTCTCCTCCTTTATAATTTCACCATCGAACATCCGGCAGACGAGCTGCGCCGCCTCGAAGAGGGAATCCCCGCCCGACCCCCCGCCCTTCTCTCCTTCGTAACCGACCTCGACGCGGACGTCGTCCCCGAAGTGGCGACGGACCGATCCGGCCAGGTACTGGAGGTTTGACGTCTTCTCCAAGCTCTCCTTGTGGAAGGAGCAGCGCCTGGGGAAGCGGATGATCAGCCTCCCGTCCTCGAGGTTCGGCCGGCCCTCGAGGAGGAACGCGGCGATCGCTATCCTCTCCTTTTCGATCTCGGCCAGCATCCCGTTCCAGATCGGGGCGATCCCCTCGGGGATCGGCGGTCCCGAAGGGGGCGTATCCTCGACCGTCCGCTCGGCAGCGACCGGCTCCTCCGCTCCTGTATTCCCCGAGGAAGTCCGATCCGGATTCAGCCGCGCCATCAGATCGAGGACCCCGATCTCCAGCCTTATCCGCCGGTCGAGGGCGCGGAATAGATCGGCCTTCACATCGAGCAGCCCCCGGGCGATCGCTATCTCCCTCTCGGCCGGCCCCTCCCCGTTGAGGAGCCGGTCGCGGATCGCCTCGATCACGTCCGCGAGGAAGATCTCGAGGTCCTTCCCACGCTCGACGAGGGAATCGATCGTCTCTATCACCCTGCGCTGATCGTTCCGCTCGATCGCTTCGATGAACGCCGCGTGCGTCTCCCGGTCGACCAGGCCGAGCATGTCGAGGACAGCATCGGCGGTGATCGGGCGCCCTCCGTGGCTGATCGCCTGTTCGAGCATGACGAGGGCATCACGCATCCCGCCGTTCGCCCGGCGGGCGATCGTCTCGAGGGCGCCGGCGGTCAGCTCCATCCCCTCCGCCTCGGCCACCCGCCGCAAGTGGCCGGCGATCCTCCCGGCCGGGATCCGCCGGAACTCGAACGCCTGACAGCGCGAAACGATGGTCCGCGGGACCTTGTGCGGCTCGGTCGTGGCGAAGATGAAGATGGCGTGAGAAGGGGGCTCCTCGAGCGTCTTTAAGAGGGCGTTGAACGCCTCGTTCGTCAGCATGTGGACCTCGTCGATGATGTAGACCTTCCTCCTCAGGTCGGTCGGGGCGAAGTTCACCTCCTCGCGCAGCCTCCGGATATGGTCGATCCCCCGGTTGGAGGCCCCGTCGATCTCGATGATGTCGAGAGAGCGGTTGGCGAGTATCGCCTTGCAGGTCGGGCATTCGTTGCACGGCTCCCCCTCCACCCGGTTCGGACAATTGACGGCCCGAGCGAGGATCCGCGCCACCGACGTCTTCCCGATTCCCCGCTCGCCGGCGAACAGGTAGGCATGGGCGGCCTCGTCCGAGGCGACGGCGTTCCTGAGCGTCTGAACGATCTCCTCCTGTCCCACGACCTCGGAGAACCGCTGCGGACGCCATCGACGGTAGAGCGCTAGATGGGCGGGCTTTTCGGTCACGTTTTATCCCTTCCTTGGTCGGGGAGACTGGATTTGAACCAGCGACTTCCTGCTCCCAAAGCAGGCGCGCTACCAGGCTGCGCCACTCCCCGAAGACGCAAATCCGATTATAGGTATGGCCTTTCCCCCGATCAATCGCCCCCGCCCCTCCGGCTGAGAAGCGGCCGCTTCCGGAGGGCCAATTCGGCGAGGTAGATCGCAAGAGCGGCGAGGAGGAGGTACGGGGATATCGGTATCCGCCTCGGTCCCCTCCCCCCGTCGAGGGGAGGGAGGGGTTCATCCCCGGTGAGGAGCTTCCCGCCGGTCAGCGCAGCGATCCTTTCCAACCGCTCCCGGTCGAGGCCGATCTTACGATATTCAGCCGGGTAGGGGACGGTGAGCGGGAATATCCCCGTCCTCCCTGTCGTCCGGTCGGCGAGGTGGATAGCATACCCCCCCTCCGGCGGGGTGGGAAAATCGGCGGCGTAGAGCCCGGGGGCAACCTGCGGGACACTGAAGGCCTCATCAGCAGGGACGATCTCTGCCTCCATGTCGAGGAAGTTCGCGAACAGGCCGTCAGGTGTGCGGGCATCGACGGAGAGGGAGCTCGCCGGATCGCCGAGCGAGAAGCTCGCGGAGAGCCCCTCCCTCGAGGTCAAAAGCGGCTCCGTCTCGCTCAGCATCGCCGCGAGGAGGCGAGGCATCTGCGGCCAATCGGTCCACTCGCCCGACCATCTGCCGATCAGATCGGTAGATGGTCGGGCGAGTGGACCGATTGGCCGCAGATGCCCCGCCTCCTCGCAGCGATGCTGAGCGAGACGGAGCCGCTTTTGACCTCGAGGGAGGGGCTCTCCGCGAGCTTCTCGCTC
>QMQL01000109.1 GCA_003650505.1 Candidatus Acetothermia bacterium
GAGGTCGGGCGGGAGGACCGGTATCACCTCGAGGATCATGTCCTGCGGGCTGTTCCCCGACGAGCGGAGCTGGTCGACGACCTCGAGCCGCTTGATCAACCGGCGCTGGTTCCCGACCGCGGTCTCCCGCTCGAGTTGCTCGGTCAACTCACGATGGAGCTCGTCGAGATCGAGAACCTCGAGGAGCCCCCTGATCCCCGCCGCCCCGGTCTCGGCGATGAAGCCGCCCGGGTGCACCCTCTCGTACGCCCTCTTTTCCAGGATCGTCAACCGGTCGCCGATCTTCAGGGGGACGCTTGGATCCTTGATCCTGATGACGATGAACACGAGGCTGTCGATGATCTCCCGATCGAGGATCTCCCCTTTCACCGCAGCTCCGTAGCGATCGACGAGCATGTCGAACGCCGTCTTCGAGCAGAGCTCATCCACCGGCCGCTTGGCGATGACCGTCTCCGCCTCAACCTCATCCCCGTCCTCGACGAGGAGATCGACGTCCCCTACGAGTGGGTACTCTTGGGAGCCGATGACCACAGAGCGGATCTTCTCCCCGTTGGTCAGTTGTCGGTCCTCGATCGTCACCCTCCCCGCCTCCTCGGCGACCACGCGGGGGGCCTTCTCCACGTAATAGGCCGGCTCAACCTCGAACGGGAAAGCCGCGGAGAGAACTTCGTATTCGGAGGAGTAGAGCGTCTCCCGGGGCCGGACCTCCTTGCAACCGGATGAGGTTACGATGTACAGCGCCTGCTCGAGCGGCTCGGTCTCGTAATAAGCGATCCGTTGCAGCTCCCGTTTCTTCATCCCAAGGAGCCGGCTGAGGAGGCTCGAAACCCCTTTCAGGAACCAGAAGTGGACGACCGGGCTAGCAAGCTGGATGTGGGCCATGTTGACGCGGCGGACGGAGGAATCGGTCACCAATACGTGGCACTTCTCGCAGGTTATCCCCTCGTACTTCTTCCCCTTGTACTTCCCGCAGGCGCATTCATAGTCGTTCACCGGGCCGAAGATCTCCTCGGCGTACAGCCCACCGCGCTCGGCACGGTGGGTGCGGTAGTTGATCGTCTCGGATTCGGTGATCTCCCCGTGCGACCAGCTGAGAATGGTGGACGGGGATGCCAACTGGAGCTTTAGCCGTTTGATATCATCGCCAGAAATCACTTATCTCACCTCACCCTGACATCGCATGAACCCGACTGCGAAGGACAGATGGCCACTCCACGGAGCCATCATGAAAGCACACTCCCCTCCTGGAGGATGATCGATAGGGGACCTATAGCTTACCCTTCAGCCTCGGAAACGGTGGTTGCTGGTTCCTTTTTTCCAGACCCGTTCTGCGTCGTCGTCTTGGTCTTCCTCCCGCGGTAATCGGTCGAATAATAGCCGGACCCCTTATACACGACCCCGATCCGGGGCAAGAGCCTCCTCGTCTGGGCGCTTCCGCAGGCAGGACAGACGGCCGACGCGCGGTCCCCATTCTGATGGAGGACCTTGAAGATCTCTCCGCACCCGCTACATTCGTAACGATAAAAAGGCATAGGGCCCCCTCTTCCGAAACCGGGGTTCTCACAACTACCTAATCTATGGATTCGGACCGCTCTTCAAGCAGACCCTTCTCCTCCGCTTTATTCGCGAACCTGAGGGAAAGTATAGTCCGAAGCCGGCTCATTTCAAGGCCGACACCCTGTGGAGTTCGAGCGGAACGACCCTAACCGCCTTGAGCGCGCAGACGTCTTCGGGGGAGTCGAAGGGGAGGACGTTCAGAAGCCATTTCTCGTCTTCGCTCTCGAAGCGGTAATAGACCGGCACGGGAACCCCTGGCCTCCCGTCGGCGTGCGTCGCCGTGATCCGGGAGGCGAGCTTTATGATCCTCTCCCGGGCGAAATCCGACTTCTTGTCCCAATCCGTCCTGACGAGGGTCATCGGCCCGTGGGGAGTCGCCGGGTAGACGCGTAAGTCCTGAGGGAGGAAGAGGTTCTGAAGCCGTCCCTTCTCACCCCCATCGATCGCCACGACGATCTTGATGTTGGGATATATCGCATAGTAAATGGGGAAATCGAGGAGGCGCAATTCGTTGAGTGTGAACCCCGATTCGCAGAAGAGATCGGCGACGCGGTCACCGAACCCAGGAGTCGTCAGCTTGCACCTGTTTTGAGCGGCCAACGGGTCGCTCGGATCCATTCCCAATCCCTCCGCCAGACCTTCGACATCCTCGGCGGAAAGGCGAGGACCGCCGCGGGGGTCCATCCATTCCGAGAGATCATCGACCCCAGAGGCGGGCTCCGGGGAGCAGAGGGGGCGGAGGATCCGCCCTCCCAGACCGACGCTCTCCGCGATCTCCGCCAGTTCCCCTCCCCACAGGCCGTGTCGACCGACGACCTCGCCGGTGACGATCAGATCGGCCCCGATCCTCTCCATGTAACGGACCGCCCGCGTGAGGAGGAGCTTCCGGCAGTTGATGCAGCTTCGGGGCAAGGAGAACGACTCCCCGGAAAGGCCGATAAGATCGCGATACTCTCGTTTCAGCGACTGGGTGCGGAAGCTGACGCCCGGCCATTCCTGCTGGACGAACCGTCGCATGTGGTCGCACTCCCGAGCGAAGGGGGAACGGAAGTGGAGGAGATAGACCTCCTCCACGCCCGGTTGGCGCTCTACCAGACGGGTCGCCACCCGACTTGCGAGGCTCCCCGAGAATAGCGATAGAACCTTGGCCACGCCCTTACCCCCACCCCCGTAGAGCCCTACTTGTGTGGCTCGATCAGCCCATAATTCCCATCACGCCGGTGGTAGATGACCGCCACTTCGTCCGTCTCGGCGTCGATGAACACCAAGAAGCCCTTGTCGATCGCATCCAGCTGCAATGCGGCCTCCTCTGCGGTCATCGGTTTCTGGAAGTAGGTATCCGTCCTGATGATCCGTTTCCTCCCCTCCCCCCCATCGCCCGAGATAGGGGTGTTCTCATCAGAGCCCCGCTCCCTCACGTCCTGAAGTTGATCCTTGAACTTGACGAGTTGACGCTTCAACCGATCGATCGCCTTGTCGATCGACGCGTACATATCGGTCGATTCCTCGCGGGAGGTTATCGTCTTCTTGTTGGTCAGGTGGGCATGGAAATCGGCGATCTGCCTCTCCTTTTCCACCGACAGGACGACATCGACGCTGACGATCCGATCGAAGTACCGCTCAAGGGCCTCCGTCTTCTCCACGACGTAGTTACGCAACGCCTCGCTCGCACCGGTATGACGCTCAGCTATCTTGATCTTCATCGGTCCTCGTCCCCTCCTCCCAACGAGATTGTAGCAGAAAAGGAGAAAACGATCAATGCCCCGACGATCCATCGGACCATGGAACAGCGTGAGTGCTTATCTTAGGGCAACTCCGCTCAATCGTCGGCGGAGGAGCCGGGTGACGGCGTGGAGACCATCGCAACCGATGTCGGGCTGATAGACGCCGAACTCCCGGAGGACGAACCGTTTCAGGCTACTCCGGTAGTGAAGCCCATCGGTCCTCCGCTCTCGGGCGATCAGCCCCGCCTCGAGGAACTGGTAGGGCGGTTCGTCCTCGATCAGTTCCTTGGCGCAATCGGTCCAGGCGGCGATCTGTTCGGTCGTGTAGGAGTTCGGAGCATGCTCGACGAGGAACCCGAGCACCCGACGATGGAGGGTCCCCACCTTCTCGATCCGGGCGACGAGACGATCGATATGTCTGAGGACGGCCGGAGGGAGCTCCCCCGTCTGCGCCCGCTCATCACCTGCGATGTCGATCACCGCGGTGGGAGCCTTCACCGCCATCCGGCCGGTCCGAGAGAGCCGATCGTCGAAGGGGGCCGGCTCCACCTCGCACCGGCCGACTCGGGGTCGTTCGATCGACCCTCCTTCATCTTCCGGACCGCCGTTGACCGGGAGTGGGAGCTCGACCTTTATGTAGCCGAGGGTGCGGGCGACCTCCTCCAACCTGGCGATCATCTCCTCCTTCTCGGCGAGTTTCCTCTCCAGCTCCTCGATCCTCCGCTTCAGGCCCTCGCCGGGTGAACGCTTCTTCTGCCCCTTCACCCGCTCGATCGCCTCGATGATCGAAGCGCTCACCC
>QMQL01000110.1 GCA_003650505.1 Candidatus Acetothermia bacterium
GTTTTCCGACCAGCACGCAACGAGGAGAAACACCAAGAATGAAGACTTGACCCCAAGATTCCACGCGAAGTACAGAAGAAGAGCGGGTGTGCAAAAACAAGAAGCGGCTCCTAAGGACTTTATTCCTCCATTTCGAAATAAAGGCCCAATTGGCGAGCGGCTTCTCTCATCGCTTTCAGGGTGGCATTTTCAGGATCGAGGGATTGGTCTTCGGCTAGTTCCATTTCGAAGTCTATCCCTAGGTGAAGGTTTTTGAGGTTCATCCGCGCTGCTGGATTGACAAAACAACGAAATAGTTCAGTGTAATTCTCAATAGGGACCGCCCCACGTATGACGATCCGCTTTACAGTCCGTTTTGTGGCGGCTCCGGGGCCAGCGGGTTCCGGAGAGGTCTCCGTTCCGGTGTCGTCTCCTCTTCGTATCTCACCGCCGGAAACAACTTCAGGTGCCGGTTCCGGTGTAAACGGAGGGATGATCCACACCCCTTCCTCCGTCGGATCCAAAGCGACCCTCTCATTGCAATACCGCTTTTGGAGGTTAGATAGGCTTGCCCCCCGACCGATCCCGATAATCCCGTCCGCGCAGGCCTGCGTCAGCCCCTCAATCACCGCTCGTTTACTAGCGATCATCGGTTTGTCGGTAAAACGGAGGAATGCCTCAATGGCGTCCTTCAGCCTGATTCCCCCTTCCTTGAGCACCAATCCGGTTTCTTCCAAGGTAAGCAGGCCAACACGGCGAAGAATCCACTCCTCATCTTCCACAAGCGTACGCCACAGATACGCAAGGTGCTGCGAGAATGTGCGCTGAGCATCCGACAACACACAGGTTTTTACATCATCTCCGCTCACCCGCAGCGCTACGGTATACGCCGTTCCCAGCGATTCCTCCGTTGCAGCCGCCGCCTTTTCCAGTCGTTCTTTCAGGTCACGCCGTTGTTCTTCGTCAAGCTGATTCCAGTAGTCAGCCCGTATCGCTTCTAACGCGGTACGCTCACGGTACGCCTTGCGTAAGCGCGATAGCCCACGAGAAGTCCCGGCAAGGAAAACCAACGTGTTTCGATACAATCGATCCTTCCCACCGCAACGGCTGCTGATTTCAAGTACTCGTTCCCGAACCTCCGTGTTGTCTCCGCCGCTATCGTCCCAGGCGAGCGACGGCGGGAGGATGAGCAGGGTGAGGGACTTCTGCTCAGGAAGATCGGCCCCCGGGTCGACGATCACACGCCACGTCGCCTCACCAGTGGGTTGCTTTTTCGCGGCTGTCCGCAGATCTTCGAGGATCTCCTCCGCGAAGTCCTCGTTAGCGCTCTGTTGGCGGTACTGTACGACAAGCTTGTTCAACGTCGGCTTTGTCCCGAACCAATAGCGCTTTCCGAGGCTGCCAGCTAGAGCGGAATGCAGATAGAAACAGCGATTTTCCAGCTCCATTATCGCCCCGTCGAGGTACCCCCAATTGACCCCGTATCGTGAGCCGGCAAGCTTCAGTTCCTTGGTGCTGAATCCCGCTCGTTCACCTTGTCCTCCGAAAGAACCGAGAAGGATCGCCGCTGCCAGTCCCCGTGCGATCCCCTCGCGGAGATAATCCCCGCCGCGCTCCAGGTCGAACACTCCCGCGTTGGACCTATCCTCGATCACATCGGCAGCAGCGACCGACTGATACGCAATTCCCCACAGGCGGGTGAGCTGTGCCTGCAGTGCATCGATCGACCAACGTAGATGAGACGGTTGGATAAGGTGCTGTGTCTGCGTGTTGCTGTTACGCCGCCCCCATAGGTCGCCGACCACGCTCGCCAACAGGCGCAGTACACCGCGCGTGCGTTGAAAATCGGGGTGAGACCCCCAGCGGGTATAGAGCGCATCGATCAGCAATGGATGAAATGGATAGGCGCGGGCGATCCGTTCGCGATAATCCTGTTTTGTCGATTCAGTCGGTACCTCTCCTGCATGGGAGACGTACATCTCCTGATAGATTTTAGCCACCTGTTGCGGGTAATCGGGAAGCTCAGGTGGAGTGATCGACTCGAACAGGCGTGCCCGCACCACGTCGTAGATCTCATCATCCGCCACCGGTTTGATATCCGCTCCCAGCCGTTGGAACCGCCGCTCAAGGGTGGTGAAGATCTCTTGCCCTTTCTCGCTCTGCGTAACCTCGTACCTGCTTGCCGGGAGCGTCGCTACCATCATCGCACCAGGGACCTGCTGCACCGCCTCGGTCAATTGCTGGACGAACGAGATCGTCTGATCCGCCAGCGTTGTCTCTCCGACCGGCACGGCCGCAGCGCCGACACAGTAATCCGCTAACTCGTCTAGCAGAATCAAACACGGTGCTGCCGTGCGTAGGACATCGATGAACAGCCCCTGAGGGACGCGGTGCGCTTCATCGTTCGCCCGCACCTTTTCATAAAGCTCCTTACCGCCGAGCTGAACCGCCAGTTCGCCCCACAGGGTATGTGTATGCACCCCCTCCGGCGTGGTGCGCCCCTGGGTAGCGTCGCACGTCTGGTTGGTGAATACGGCCACATTGCACGGCTCTTCTGGGAGCCTCTCGCCCAGGACATTCCGCAACTCTGCCCCATCGGGAGATCTCTTAAGCACATCCGCATGTTTTGCCAAATGCCATAGGGCAACCAAAATGTGCGTCTTTCCGCCACCGAACGCGGTCTGTAGGCTGACGATCCGGTCCCCGCTTTCTCCGTCCGGTTGCAGGCCAGCAGCAACCCTCTTGAGCACGGTCTTCAGCCCGGAGGTCATGTACGTTTTGCGATAGAACTCCTCCGGATTGAGGTAGACATGCGGAGCAGTCCCTTGCACTACCGCCCAGATATTCGCGGCGAAGACCGCCTCATCAAGCCGCCCTTCCCGAATATCCTTATGGGGAGTAGCAACCGCATACCAGGGCTTAAGCTCATTCATCTTCTGCCCTTCTATTGGAGATTAGATACGCGCGGCCCGCCGCGATGAACTCTTGTGCTTGGGTAATGACTTCTTTTACCTGTTCGGCGGTGATTGTACGGCCAACCCCGTAGTCACCGACGTTGCGGAGGTCTTGTGCATCGATCAACCAACGATGGAACTTAGGATCGAGCTTTCCCGACTTGGCAAATATACGGCCGAACGCACCGATAACAGCGCCGTGGCTTGAGTAGGCCTCTCCTAAAGAAGCGAGAAGTGCCTCGGCAACGTAGAACATAGCGTAATAAGCGCGAGAGACCGCAAAATCATGATGCCCTTCGTCAAGGAGTGAGCGAGCCGCGGAGAGGCTTCGTTCTGCTTTTTCCAATAGGCTCGCGATATCCTTGTTCACGTTGGTACTCCCTCTCGTCTCAGATTCATAAAGAACGGAAGGCGGCGCGTTTTTAATTCCTCCTCCGTAACGAAAACGCGAGAAAGGACAACGTCGTGTTTTAGGCTGAGCTCGGCGGTCAGCTTCGAGGATTTTCGGATGGCCTCGTTGTAATCGAATGGAGAACGCAGCACACAGACGATATCGACATCAGAATCCTCCCGCTCTTCTCCCCGCGCAAACGATCCGTAGAGGATCACTTTGACTAATTGGTCACCGAAGATCTTCTTCAATCCCTCGCTGTACTCTTGAACTATCGCCTTGATCCCCGTTTGATCCACCAGCATCACCTCGTATCGAATAATCCCCTTCGTCTCTCCGTTCCTCTGGATTCGGCAACCAATGTCGGTCGTTCGCTTAAAAGTGTACTCACTAGCTTCCAATCCTCGACATTCCGCGGGAGGACCTCGAACAGCGCCTGCGCGAGCTTCCAGAACGGACCATCTTCAAGCAGGTCCCGTTCAGTGAGGTACGAGACGAGATCTTTTCGCTTTCCTTCCTTCCACAGCAGCATCGCTCGGTGCAGGGAATCGATCAGCGGCGGATCCCCATCAACACCAAGCCCCCGGCGGGAAGCACGATCGGCAAGCAGTGCAAGCCGGCACTTAGAACCCTCCACCACAAAGATCCCATGCCCGCGGGCAACCTCCATGGCGTTTTCGGCCTCACCCCCGATCTGGACCACCAGCCGCGCATCGTCCCA
>QMQL01000111.1 GCA_003650505.1 Candidatus Acetothermia bacterium
CGGGGAGAGTAGGTCGCCGCCTGGTTTTTCTTTTGCCGCCATAGCCACGGGGGAAAAATGCGCGGAACGCTGACCCTCCCGACCGAACCGGGAGCCCGGATAACGGTGGTCGGAATCGCCTGGAACATCACCCTGTTCGTCGTCAAGCTCTCCGTCGGCTTCTTGACCGGCTCGACCGGACTGATCGCCGATGGGATTCACTCGGCCTCCGATATGGCGACCGACCTCGTCGTCTTAGGTGGGATGAGGTTCGGCCGGCGGCGGGCCGATGAGAGCCATCCTTACGGCCACGGCCGCTTCGAGACCCTCGCCGGTGGGGTCGTCGCCGGCGCGCTGATCCTGATCGGACTCCTCCTCGCTTGGGAGGGGAGCTTCGCCCTCTACCGTGGAGAGGAGAGCTTCCCCGGCCCGGCGGTGATCGGGGTCGCAGCGATCTCGGTCGGGGTGAAGGAGTGGCTCTATCGCCGGACGGCCGAATCGGCGCGGAGCGTCGGAAGCCCCGCGCTATACGCCAATGCCTGGCAT
The DNA here is from genome assembly GCA_003650505.1 of Candidatus Acetothermia bacterium. GTDB lineage: Bacteria > Bipolaricaulota > Bipolaricaulia > UBA7950 > UBA9294 > B2-G16. Next base: position 526 of record QMQL01000111.1, read on the forward strand.
CACCGTACCGACGCCCTGTCATCGATCGCCGTCCTCGCCGGTGGGGTCGGGGCGGTCATCGGCTTCGGGTATGCCGACCGGATCGCCGGCGTGATCGTCGGGCTGATGGTCGCAGCCGCCGGCTGGCGGACCATCACCCGCGTCCTGCACGAGCTGACGGAGGGGGGCCTCGCTCGCTCCGAGATCGAAACGATCGAGGAGGCGATCGCCGGGGTGAGCGGGGTGAAGGCCTGGCATAGGCTCCGCGGCCGGCGCGTCGGCCGAGAGAGGTTCGTGGACGTGCACGTCCTCGTCGACCCCGAACTATCCGTGGTCGACGGCCACCGGGTATCGATGGACGTGGAACGGGCGATAAGGGAAGCCTCACGGCTCCCGATCAACGTCACCGTCCACGTCGAGCCGGAACTCGACGAGCTCACTCCGCATCACGCGGAAGAGGGTTAGAGGCTGAGCGCCCCCCGTTCGAGGGCGAGGAGCCTCTCCTTCAGGGGAAGACCGCCGCCGAACCCGCGCAGACCGCCGGATGAACCGATTATCCGGTGACAGGGGATGACGATCGGAAGGGGATTCGCACCGAGCGCCTGTCCGACGGCCCGTGCTGCTCGGGGATTCCCGATCCGGGAGGCGACGGCCCCGTAGGAGAGCGTCTCGCCGTAGGGTACGGTGCGGGTGACGTCCCAGACCGCCAGCTGGAACGGTGTCCCGCGCAGGTCGAGGGGGAGGTCGAACGATCTTCGCCCGCCGCGGAGGTACTCGTGTAGCTGTTCGATCGCATCCTCATTCGGGATGTCGTCGGGGAGGATCCTGACGCCGAGCCGCTTCGCCAGCTCGGGGAACGGTCTGGCCGAGAGGTCGATCAGCCGCAATCCCCTCTTCGAAGAGAGGATCCGAAACGTCCATCCCTCCCAGTTGATGGTGCTCCCGTACAGCCTCTCGGGGAGCGGTTTCGAGCGTTTCACAACGATTCTCGTCCCCCTCTCAGCCACACTCGAGGGTAGTCAGGGAGGGCCGCGAAGTCAATCCGAAGGAGGGGCTTCGGAGAAGTGCTCGACCTCGTAGGTCTCCACCTCGACGAGATCGCTCCTCCAGCAATCCCCCGGCGCCCCGTGCTTCCGGCAGAGCTCGGTGAGGAAGGACTCGGGTTCGGGGAGCTGCTCCCAGACCTGAGGGAGGTAGGTCGAGGTCCCGTAGGGCGTCGTCAGGATCACCCCATCTATCCCGGGCCGGAGCTTCACGAGAAGATCATCAGGTCCGTCGTATCGAAGCTCCCTCGGCCGGCCGAGGACGCTTATCTCGATCGTGATCCGATCGAGTTCGGGGAGGGAGACCGGAGGGAAGCGCGGATCGGCCGTCGCTGCGAGGACCACGTTCCGCATGACGTTCTCGTACATCGGCTCATGCGGGGTGAACGAATCGAGGATGCACCCGCGGAGCCGGTCATCTTCGGTCAGGGTGACGAAGCAGGCCGCCTCGCGGCGGAGGCTCGGGGTGAGCCGCTTAGGATCGGCACTCGGCGCCGGCAGGCCGGAGAGCTCGGCAGTGAGCGCCTCCCGGGCGAGCTCGAGGAGGTAGGATCTCTCATCTGCGCTCAGCCTAACCGGAGATCTGTCCGTCATATCGACCCCTTTCAGCACCGATAGGGAGATGATCCCTCCGAGGGCGACAAGCACGACGAGGAGGAACCAGCTCCGCTCGATCGACCACATGCACCAAACCATACGGAAAGGTGACGCCTCGGTCAATCGAGGGCCGCGCACCTGAACGGGCGAGGGGAGCTGCTTATAATCCAACCATCCAAGATTGGGGAGTGAGGACATGAACATCATCGATCTTTTCTGCTCTCTCGTCGCGATCGACAGCGAATCGGGGGATGAAGGGCGGTTCATCGAACATCTGGCAGGGGTGATCGAGCGCGAGCTCGGCGGGGATGCCAAGACCGACCCCTACGGGAACCTGATCTGCCGGATACCGGCGAAGGGTTCGGATGAAGAGGCGGTGATCCTCGCCGCCCACGCCGACACGGTGAAGCCGGGCAAAGGGATCGAACCTGTGATCGAGAACGGAGTGATCCGCTCGAAGGGCGACACGATCCTTGGCGCGGACGACAAGGCGGGGATAGCTGAGATCATCGAGGCGATCCGGACGGCGAAGGCCCATCCACCGGTCGAGATCGTGATCACCCGCGAAGAGGAGGTCGGGCTCCTCGGGGCGAGGAACCTCGATCTCGATGAGGTCGAATCGAAGCGCGCGTTCATCGTCGACGGGGAGAGATTGGACGAGGTGATAATCGGCGGGCCGACGCACATCAGCTTCGACGTGACGATCACCGGCCGCGCCGCCCACGCCGGGATGGAGCCGGAGAAGGGGATCTCGGCGATCCGCGTCGCCGCCGAGGCGATCGTGAACCTCCGCGAGGGGAGGATCGACAGCGAGACGACGGCGAACGTCGGGATCATCGAGGGAGGCCTGATCAGAAACGGCGTCCCGGAGAGGGCGATGGTCAAGGGAGAGTGCCGGAGCCTGAACCATGAAAAGGCGCTCGCGCACGCCGCCTCGATCAGGGCGGCGGTCGAGGAGGCGGCGAAAAGGGCGGGGGCGAAGCTCGAGTTCGACGAGCGGATCGAGTACGAGGCATCGTCCCTTCCCGAGGATGCCCCGATCGTCCGCACCGCGATGAAGGCGATAAGGTCGGCCGGCTTGACGCCCGCGGCTAAGGTGATAACCGGCGGGACCGACGCCCTCATCCTCGCCAACCGGGGCCTGGAAGCGGTCGTCCTCGGTTTCGGAGGAGAGGGGGCCCACTCGACGAGCGAGCAGATCAAGATCGAGGATCTCGAGAAGGGAAGCGAGATCATCCGCAATCTGATCGAATCACTCGCCTAGCCCGGTTGACGCCCTCGCAAGGCGTAATGTAGAATCGGCAGCGATTCCGCGGTAGCTCAATTGGCAGAGCGCTCGGCTGTTAACCGAATGGTTGGAGGTTCGAGTCCTCCCCGCGGAGCATGAAGAAGAAAGGCCTTTCCCTTACGGGTTCTACGCTAATTACAAGTTCGAGCCCTTTCTTGCCCATCAGCAAGATTATCACTCCTCAAGACGTTTAGTTGGCCCAGCCTTTCTAGCTGTCTCTCTGAGCCACTTCCAGGGAGGCAGGCCACAGGAATCTTCGAAGGTAGCTAGAGAAAATGCTTCGTTTTTCAGCTTCGGGGATGAGGAAATCAGGCCCATCATTATGAATCTTTGGGATCGATGTAGTTTTTAGATAGTTCGCTTATTTCATCCTCCAATCTCCTCAGGACGACATTCGGAGGACTCCCCGTTCTTAACTTGACAAATCGTGAAACTCACTACTAAAGTGGCGGCGAAGGACGCAAAGGTCAATTCCGACACTAGCTTAGGCTGCGTTCTCTTGGAGGCGATGTGAGCGAGAGCAACCGGAGTTGATTGTCGCACGTGATTCACCCAGACCCTCAATCTGTCCAGTCGGACTTTAGGCTAGGAGGCGACATATGAGC
>QMQL01000112.1 GCA_003650505.1 Candidatus Acetothermia bacterium
CTCGACCGGTCGGGGCTTAGCAAGCGCCTCGCTGAGCAGGACCGGCTCGATCCTCATCCCGTGCACGGCGGTCATCACGTCGAACTTCCCCGCAAGGGCGAACTCGATCGCCGCCGCCCCGAACCGGGTAGCGAGGATCCGGTCGAACGGGCTCGGGCTCCCGCCCCGCTGCAGATAGGCGAGGTTGGTCACCCTAACCGGCATCTTCATCCGCTCGGAGAGGAGGTTGGCGATGTACTGCCCGACCCCACCGAGACGGACGTGGCCGAACTGATCGACCCTCGCCTCGGCGACGACCTGCCCTTCGGTCCCCTCCGGGACCGCCCCCTCGGCGACGATCACTATGCTGAACCGCTTCTTCATCCCCTCGCGCCGCTTGATCTTCTCGTAGACCTCGTCGATCTTGAACGGCTCCTCCGGGATGAGGATGACGTCCGCCCCGCCGGCGACACCGCCCATCAGGCTGAGCCAGCCGGCGTCCCGGCCCATCACCTCTACGATCAACACCCGATGGTGCGATGCGGCCGTGGTGTGAAGCCGATCGAGGGCACCGGTTATCGCCTCGAGCGCCGAGAAGAACCCGACCGTATAGTCGGTCATCGCGATGTCGTTGTCGATCGTCTGCGGGATACCGATCGCCTTCACCCCGTAGGGGGCGAGCCTGTGTGCGACCCCCATCGTGTCGTCCCCGCCGATCGCGATCAGGAAATCGATCCCGCCTTTCTCCAGGTTCTCGAGGATCCTCTCCGGCCCGTTCTCCACGTTGAACGGGTTCGTCCGCGAGCTCCCGAGGATCGTCCCGCCGATGTGAAGGATCCCCGAGACGTCGGAAAAATCGAGCGGCCGGACGAGGTTTTCAAGCGGCCCTTGCCACCCCTCGAGGAAACCGAGGGTCTTGACGCCGTGCTTCGCACCGAACCGGACGATGGCACGGAGTATCGCGTTTATCCCCGGCGAGTCCCCGCCGCCGGTAAGAACGCCGCATTTAAGCATCGGATCCCCTTACCAGCGTATGACCGCCGCTCCCCGCCTGATCGAGGAGGAAGCGGGCAACCCCTTTGACCCGCTCCTGGATCAGCCTCCCCACAACGCGGGGGTCGAACGCCTTCTTCTCCGGGTTCCAATCCCCGCTCGGAAAGAGGTTAAAGACGTCGTCCTCCACCCCATCGGGCGGGATTATCGCCTTGGCATGTTCCAGGTAGAACTCGCACGCCGCCCGGCCGTAGGCGTACTGGTAGTGCGTATCCTTGTTCAACTTCCTGATCCCGCCGCGGATTGCCGCTCTCACCTGTTCGGGGAGGAGGCCGGACGAACCGTGGAGGACGAGGGGGACGTCGAGCCCGCCGTCCCTCAGCTTCGCGTCCACCCTCTCCGCGATGTCGATCCTCAGGGCAAGGTTCCTCCCCTTCGTAACCCCGTGCTCGGTCCCGATCGAGATGGCGAGGAGGTCGGCCCCGGTCGTGGTCACGAACTCGAGCGCCTCATCCGGATCGGTGTAGTACGTCTCATCCGAGGAGATCTCATCCTCCTCCCCCTTGATCTTCCCGAGCTCTGCCTCGACGAGGATCCCGCTCCCCCTCGCCATATCGACCACCGACCGGCTGATCCTGACGTTCTCGGAGAACTCCTCAAGCGAGGCATCGATCATGATCGAGGAGACGAGCCGTCCCTCGATCGCCTCCCCGATGACATCGATCTCGCCGATGGTGAAGTGATCGAGGTTGATGAACACGTCGATCGGAAGGTCACGGGAGAGCTCGTGGATCATCCGGGAGAGCCCCCGGAGCCCGGCACTCAGGTCGCCCCCGCCGGCGAACCGGGCCGCACTGGGGCTGATCTGGACGATCAGATCGGATCGGGCCTCGACGTAGGCATCGAGAAGCCCGATCAACACGTTCGGCTCGGCGACGTTGCTCGCCATGAACGCGTACCCGCCGGCGCGGGCGGCCCGATACGCCTCCCTCAGCCTCTCCCCTCCTGCAAACGGCATATTCCCCTCCTCGAAACAACAACGACCGGGACGGAGAGTGTATGCCGGAGGGGGCCGGCCGCTCAACCCGGGAGGAGGGGGATCGAGTCGACCCGGTTTCGTAGGAGGATCCGCGCCAACTCGGTCGCAGCGGCGGATAGCGGGGGGCTCAGGCCCTCCCCGAGCGATAGGTCGGCCGGCTCGACCCCGATCAGAATCAGGTGGCCGACTCCGCCCTTCATCCGATCGAGGACGAACGGTAAGGAGAGGGAATGGGTTAAGGAAAGCGTCGCCCGGCTCGACCGGATCGGGATCCGGCGGATCGAGCCGGGAGGGAGGCCCATCTTCGCGGCGTCGACGACCACGAGGAGATCCGGCCGATTCCGGGCGGCGAGACCGACCGCGTTCTCGATCGCCGGGCCGCAGTCGATCGCCACCCAGTCGCTGTCGACGAGGATCCGGGCGACCTCAGGCCCGATCCCGTCGTCGCGGGAGAGCCGGTTCCCCACCCCGAGAAGGACCCGCCGCATCAGACCTCTTCCGAGGCTTCCCGGAACCGTCCGACCTTCCGGTAGCGCTCGTAACGGAGCTCAATCAGCCGATCCGGATGGAGTTGAGACAGCTCATCGAGGCTCGTCACGAGCCCCTCCTTCAACGCACCCGCTGTCTCGGCGAACCCCTTGTGCGCCCCGCCGAGCGGCTCGGGTATCACCCCGTCGATCAGACCGAGCTCGAGGAGGCGGGGGGCGGTCAGGTTGAGGGCCTCGGCCGCCTCCTTCACCTTCCCCTTGTCCTTCCACAGGATCGCCGCTGCCCCCTCGGGGCTGATCACCGAATATATCGCGTTCTCCAGCATCAACACCCGATCGGCGAGCCCGATCGCCAGCGCCCCGCCGGAGCCGCCCTCGCCGATGATCACCGCGACGATCGGGGTACGGAGACGGGACATGAGGAGGAGGTTCTCAGCAATGGCGGAACCGATGTTCAGCTCCTCGGACTCGAGACCGGGGTAGGCCCCGGGGGTGTCGATGAGGGAGACCACGGGAAATGAGAACCTCTCGGCGAGCTCCATGATCCTCCGCGCCTTCCGGTACCCCTGCGGCCTCGTCATCCCGAAGAACCGTTCCCGGTTCTCCTCGGTCGACCGCCCCTTCTGCTGAGCGACGACCGCCACCGGCTTCCCGTCGAGCCGGGCGAGGCCGGTGATCAGCGCCCGGTCGTCCCCGGCGATCCGATCCCCGTGCAGCTCGTAGAACCCGGAGAAGATCGATCCGATGTAATCGAGGGAGTAGGGGCGCTTCGGATGGCGGGCGAGCTTGACCCGCTCCCAGTCGGTCAGGTTCGAGTAGAACTCGCGGCGAAGCTCGGTCAGTTTCTTCTCCAGCTTCGCTATCTCCTTCGACAGGTCGATCCCGTCGGTCGCGTTCAGCTCCCTCAGCTCCTCGATCTTCGCCTCGAGGAGGTCGAGGGTCCGTTCGTCGCTCATCGCACCTCCACAAAGAAGGAGAGGAGCTCGGCGAGCTCGTCCCGGAGCTCCTCCCGCTTCGCCACCCTGTCGATCAGGCCGTGTTGGAGGGCAAACGAATCGGTCTGGAAGTCCTCCGGGAGCTCCTGGGCGATCGTGTCCCTGATCACCCTCCGCCCGGCGAACCCGATCATCGCCCCCCGCTCGGCGATGATCACGTCCCCGAGGGAGGCGATCGACGCCTGTACACCGCCCGATGTCGGGTAGGTCATCACCGATATGAACGGGAGTCCGGCGTCAGCGAGGAGGCGGCGGGCCGCGGCTGTCTTCGCCATCTGCAGGAGGGAGAAGACCCCTTCCTGGAGCCTCGCCCCCCCGGAGGCAGAGATGAGAACGAACGGCGAGCGATCCTCGACCGCCGCTTCTATCCCGGCGCAGATCTGTTCCCCCATCACTGATCCCATGCTCCCGCCGACGAACCTGAAGTCCATGACGCCGATCACTACGGGGCGGCGATCGATCGCCGCCCCGTAGTGATCGGCGTCATGGACTTCAGGTTCGTCGGCGGGAGCATGGGATC
>QMQL01000113.1 GCA_003650505.1 Candidatus Acetothermia bacterium
AGCTCTCCGGACCTTCGGAGCTTCTAACCGAACTCGACCGCGCCCTCGCCGTCCCCCGCCCGTCCTGCGATTGGGACTATTGAACAAGTAGTGTGCTACAATGGGCTACCAGATCTCAAACATCAGAAGGGGGTAGAGATGAAGCTACTACGGGGATTGATTACAGGTGGTGGGGTGGGGGCGTTCTTCCTGTTCAGCTACATAATCGAGCTTCTCTGGAACGGGATCGTCGTCGACCAGCTCGGACTGATCGCTGTCAAGCTCAACTACTGGCAGGCGGCGGGGCTCTGGTTCTTAGTCATCATCCTGTTCGCATTCACCGGGATCGGCGTCTCCTCGCGGCTCCTTGGCTGGAGGAAGTTCGACTAGATCGAAAACGGGAGAAACGGAGGGGATATGAAGCTTCTAACTTCGCTTATCTCAAAGGGTGGGATCGCGGCCTTCTTCCTGTTCAGCTTCTTCGTGATGCTCCTTTGGAACAGCCTGATCGCCGGACATCTCGGCTTCGGCCCGGAGATCGGCTACCTCCAGGCGGCAGGGCTTTGGTTCCTGATCACGGTCCTCTCCTCGTTCGTCGGGGTCGGGGCTCGACCGTTGTCACCGCCATCGAGGCGGCGCGATTGGAGTTCGATCGGGAATAGGATCGAGCGGAAGATAAAGGAGCAGATCGCACGGTGGGTCGAGGAGGAGGAACCGGACGAGATCGCCGAGCGGATCGAGCGGAAGATAAAGAGCTCCTTCGCCCGTTGGGTCGGAGCCGACGATGACATCGATTGGTCGGAGCTCGGGGATAGGATCGAGAAGAGGTTGCGGGAAAAGTTCCGCGAGTGGACCGATACCGACTAGGGCCGGGGCTTGTACGGCTGAGCGAGGAGGTCTCCCTTGCTCAGGCCGTTCTTCTTGGCGATCCGCCGCCACGTGACGTTCCCGCCTACGATATAGGCGAGCCGTGGGATGAGCGGCTTCTTCGTCAGCCGCTTCACCTTCGGGGGGACCGGGAAACCCTTGCTCAGCGCCTCGCCGGCGATGATCAGGCCGCGTCTGATCCGCCTTCGCATCGCTCCGGCGCACCCGAGCGAGATCGAGCCATACCATTCAAACCGAGCCCGGCTAGCGAACCGTCGGCATATCCTCTGCGCTGTCTCGTTGTGCTTAGGCTCGACAAACCCGCAGTTCAGGATCGAGACGAATCGTGGGGCCTTCTCCTCGACCGGAGTCCTCCTGCGCTTTTCCACAACTACCTCCATCCGCCTGATCACCGGGGCGGGAAGGGAATCGAAGTAAAGCGGGGACGAGAGGATGATAAGATCAGCGCTCAGAATCGACGTGAGAAGCTCGTCCTCGTCTGCGTCGTAAAGCCAGAGACGCTTCACCGACCAGCCGGCCGTCTCAAGAGGCTCGGTCAGAACCAGGCTCACCCGCGCCGATGCGCTCTTCTCGATCCCCTTTGGGCTGCCGATCAGGACGAGGGCATCCCGGTTCATCCGCCGATCACCTCTGCAAGCTTCCCCTCGATCTTAGCGCTGATCTCTCCCTCCCCCGCGTAGATGATGCACGCCTCGACCCCGAGCGCGTACATGTTGATCGAGTTCCGCAACAGAAGCTGCGAGAATATCGCTTCCTCTTCCGGATCGCGTGCGGGGAGGATACCGATCCCGAGGAGGTTCGGATAGCCTCGGTACCGCCTCACGTGGTGAACCTCGTTTCCGACAAACGTGAAGTACGGAAGGAGGACCGGGATAAGCCGATCGATCCCCTTCTTCAGCTCATGAGAATACCCGCCGAAGACGATCGGGGTGATAAAGACGGCAAGATCGCTCCTGATAAATTCCCGCGCTATCTCGCGCGCTGGATCGTCGACGATGCACTCCCCCGGCGTCCTAATCCAGCAGTGGAAGCACCCCTTGCACGGGGCGATATCGAGATCGCGCATCCGGAAGATCGACGACCCCCAACCTAGCCGTTCGAGAAGGCCGGCTGTCGTTTCGCAGACCGAGTCGGCCTGAGACGCCGACTCGCTCGTGCCGCCGTTGAGGATCACAGCCCTATGGTCCGCCATATCGCTATCATACACCTGCCAAATCCGATCCGCGAAGACCCGGCCGATCGTCCCGCTTCGGCGGGACATCCCGAATTTTCACCGAACGAGCCGGAGGATAGACTAGAGGGGATCAGATGCCAAAAGTGAAACCGGCGAGTCCGCAGGTCAGAGCAAACCGGTTGTCCGCCTTCGCGCGCGGGCTGATCGTCGCCTCGATCCTCCTCTTTCTTTCGCTCTGTCTCCTCACCGCTCACATCTTCGTCGCCGCGGAGGGGCTTGAGATCGGGGCGCTATGGCTCCTCAGCGGGGCCGGGCTCGCCTGCTGGATCGCGATCCTCTTCTGGCGGATCCCGGTCCTATCGCAGCGGACGATCGGCTGGTTCAGCATCGTCTGGGCAGCGGGGATCGGGATCTCTGTCTGGCTAATCCTCCTGACCGCCCGATCGGACAAGCCGACCGCGTGGGAGCGCTCGGTCGACTCTCTCGCCCTGACGCTCAGTTTCGCGGTCGGTGGCCTCTTCCTCAGGGCCCTCCTTCGGAAGCGGACGAGCCCGCTCGCCGCCCGCCTCCTCTCCCTCCTCTCCCCGCTTGCGATCCTCCTTCTGATCATCCTCCTTCCGACGCATTGAGCCGGTCGATCGCCTCCTCGATCTGGTTGAGGACGAACGGATCGGCCTCCGAACCGGCTATCTCTAGGAGCGTCGGGATGATGTCCGGCCCGCCGATCCGGCCGATCCCCATCGCCGCCCGCCAGCGGACGTCGCGGGACGGGTCGGTGCGGAGCGCTAGAAGGAGAGCGGATGCGGCCTCCTCCCCGCCAATCCGGCCGAGGGACAAGGCCGCCTCCTCGTGGAGGTCCTGTGGTCCATCCGCAAGGAGAAGGACGAGCCGGGAGGCGGTCGTATCGTCCCAGACCCGACCGAGGCTGTTCACCGCCTCCCACTGCTGGAACCCGGTCGCCTCAAGTCCTTGATACAGGACGGGGACCGCTTCCGCCGCCCTGAACAGGCTGAGGGCGACAGCCGCGTTCCAGACGATCAACGGATCCTCATCCTCGAGCGCTGCAAGGAGACGGGGGACGACCGAACCGTCGTCAAGGCAACAGAGCGCCCAGTTCGCCCGCCAGCGGGCATGAACATCGGGGTCGGAGATCGCAAGCCTGAGGACTGCATCGATCCCGCGGGGATCTTCGATTATCCCGAGGAGGTTCACCGCCTCCCAGCGGAGGTTAGGATCATCCGAACAGGTCGCGTCAATCAGGGAAGGGACGGCACCCTCTCCGAGGGAGAGGATCTCCTCCCGGGCGAGGGACCGCTCAGCCGCATCCTGGCTCCCGAGCTGCTCGACCAGCCGCTCGACCGGTCCCCCCTGGACGAGGATAGCTGCAATCAGAAGCGCCCCGACCAGAGCGCCAGCGAGCTTGGCCGTCACATCCCGATCATCACCGTGGAGAGATAGACCCGGACAGGAGCGCTCTCTCCAACTCCGCTTGACTGCGTGATCTCACACCACGCCGGCCAGGAGTTCCCCCACCCATTCTTGTCGAGGGTGAACGAGCCGTCCGGTTCGGCGGTCAGCGTGTCGAAATAGAACGGATCGGTAACGCCTGGGACCCAGTTGTCGTAGCCGAGCCAATAGACGTTCACCGTGGCTCCGCCCTCCACCGCCCCAGGGGCACCGACGAGGTGCGCGGTGTGATCGGGGGCGCTGATCGTCTCCGGCGTAACCGCCAACGTCACCGCTCCTGTAGCCGGCATCGCGGGAAGGCCGAGGAGCTGGTTCAGCTTGTCCTCGATCCGGGCGTTCGACGCCTGGAGTGCTCTGATCGCGTTCGTGTTGGAAGCGATGGCGTCCTCGACATCGTCGAAACGATCGTTCATCTCATCCCACATATCATCGAGGTCGCTCCACATGTCAAAGAGATCGTCCCATAGG
>QMQL01000114.1 GCA_003650505.1 Candidatus Acetothermia bacterium
CTACCCGCGTCTTCGGCAGGCACCTCGACTACTTCGACAAGGAGGGTCGGGAGGTCTTCTCCCGCAGCCCGAACCCGTTCAGCTTCCCGCCGCTCCGTTACACGCAGACGGCCGATGAATCGCGCCGGATAAACGGCCTACCGGGGGGGAACGTGATCATCGCCGGGAGCGGGATGTGCACCGGCGGGAGGATCGTCCACCACCTCCGCCACAACCTGTGGCGAAAGGAGGCCGGCGTGATCTTCGTCGGGTACCAGGCCGGCGGGACACTCGGCCGGCGGATCGTCGATGGGGCCGAACACGTCAAGATCTTCGGGGAGGACGTCGCCGTCCAGGCGCAGGTCTGGACGGTGAACGGATTCTCATCGCACGGAGATCAGCCGATACTGATCGATTGGCTCCGTTCCGCCGCCCCCAAGGAGGCGTTCCTCGTGCACGGGGAGGAACACTCGTTGAACGGATTGGCCGAGGCGGCGGAGTCGCAATTGTCGTTGAAGACGCACATCGCCGTGCGGGGCGAGAGCGTGGAGGTTTGAGGGATGCAAGAAGGAACGAAGCGAAAGGAGGAACGGGTGCCGATCCGACTGAGCAAGGATGAGTTCGTCCGCCGACGGGGACGGCTGGCGAAGGAGTTGGCGGAGGCCGATCTCGATGCGCTCTGCCTCTTCTCCCCGACCCAGGTCTTCTACCTTACCTGCTTCTCGTTCATCGCCACCGAGCGGCCGATCGGGCTCATCTACGTGCCGGATGCCGACCGGGCGACCCTGTTCGTCCCGCTCCTCGAACGCGAGCATGCTGAAGAAGCGTACGTCGAGGATGTGCAAACCTACCCGGAATACCCGGATGAGACCCATCCGATGGAGCTGTTCTCCCGGCTCCTCCGCGATCTTAAGCCCGGTGCCAAGAGGGTCGGAGTCGATGCCGACGGGTATCCGGGCGGATACGGGTACCGTGGTCCGGCGCTGAGCGAACTCGTCGACTGCGAGATAGTCCCTGCGAAGGGGCTCATCGAGGGGATGATGCGGATCAAGTCCGAGGAGGAGATCGCCCTGATCCGCGAGTCGTGCCGGTGGGGAGGCCTCGCCCATCGGCTCCTCCAGGGGTACACGGAGCCCGGATTGAATGAGACCGAGATCTCGATCCGGGCTTCGCACGAGGCATCGGCCCGGATGATCGAGGCACTCGGGCCGGAATACCGGCCGGTGAGGGGAGGAGCATTCCCGGCGCACGCCGGCTTCCGCGGTCAGATAGGAGCACGGTCGGCCGTCCCCCATGCGATGACGGCGAACGCTGTCTTGAAAGAGGGGGACGTCCTCGTCACCGGCGCGGCGGCCGAGGTGGGGGGATACCTGAGCGAGCTCGAACGGACGATGATCCTCGGCGGGCCGACGGACGAGCAGGCCCGCCTGTTCGATCTGATGGTCGGAGCGCAGGATCTCGCCTTCTCCGAGATCCGGCCGGGGAGGAGGTGCTCCGATGTCGACCGCGCCGTCCGGCGCTACTACGAGGAAAACGGGATCGTCGAGTACTGGCGGCACCACACCGGCCACTCGATCGGCTACGGGATGCACGAGGCGCCGTTCCTCGACGTCGGGGACGAAACGGTGATCGAGCCGGGGATGGTCCTCACCGTCGAGCCGGGGGTATACGTCCCCGGGTTCGCCGGGTTCCGGCATTCCGACACGATCCTCGTCACAGACGACGGGATCGAGCTTCTGACCGATTACCCGCGCGATCTCGAAGGGTTGATCATCGAAGCGTGACACGGATGGGAAGGCTTCTCATCTTCGACCTCGACGGTACGCTCTACCGGACCGAATCGTCGTTCCTTCCGACGATGCAGCGGGTCTACGCGGAGTTCGGGGTCACCCCGCCGCCGGATCGAGAGATCATGGGGATGGTCGGGGAGACGTTCGATCGGTTCCTCGATTGGCTGATACCGCAGGGGTTTAAGCTTTCGAAGGATGAGCTGGCAAAGGTGATTGCAGGCTATGAAAAGACGGCGATAAGGGAGCGCGGGGAGCTCTTCCCTGAGGCTTGTGAGACGCTTACGGTCCTTCGGCGGCGTGGGTATATCCTCTCGATCTGCACGAACGGCGATTCGCGCTACGCGCATACACTCCTCGAGGTATTCGGGATCCGCCATCTCTTCGATGCCATCATGACGAACGAGGACGGCCGTTCGACCAAACCGGAGATGGTCCGCGCCCTGTTGGAGGAGTTCAAACCGGAGCGGGCGTTCGTGATCGGGGATCGCTATCACGACGTCGAGGCCGGGCGGGCGAACCGGTGCACCGTGATCGCGGCGGCGTATGGGTACGGAAAGGAGGAAGAGTTCACGGGCGCCGATTACAGGATCGAGAGCTTAAGCGAGCTTCCTCCTCTCCTCGACCGGATCGACCAACGGGCTTCTCATACCGCGTTTTTCCGGTTCTACGCCGAGCTGAACGACTTCCTCCCCGAGGGATCGAGGAAGCGGACGATCCGATACAGCTTCTCCGGCTCACCCGCGGTGAAGGACGCGATCGAGGCGATCGGCGTCCCGCACGTGGAGGTCGACCTCGTCATCGTCGCCGGCCGTTCGGTCGACTTCTCCTACCGGCTCCAGGACGGGGATCGGATCGCCGTCTACCCGGTCTTCGAATCACTCGACATCAGACCGCTCGTCCGGCTTCAAGGACGGCCGCTCCGGGACCCTTCGTTCATCGCCGACGTCCACCTGGGGAAGCTGACCCGCCTCCTCCGGCTCCTCGGGTTCGACACCGCGGATGCCGCCGATCTGGACGACGCCGGGATCGTCGGCCGCGCCCTCTCCGAGGGGAGGATAGTCCTGACGCGCGACCGCCAGCTGCTGAAGCGGCGAGCGGTAACACACGGCTATTGGATCCGCTCATCCGACCCGATCGAACAGGCGCGCGAGGTGATCCGCCGGTTCGATCTGACAGGGCGGGTTCGCAAGTTCACCCGCTGTCCGGCGTGCAATGGGCCGATCGTCCCGGTCGAGAAGGAGGAAGTGCGCGGGCTGATCCCGCCGCGGACAGCCGCCTGGCTCGATCGGTACTACAGGTGCGAGAACTGCGGTAAGCTCTACTGGGAAGGGACGCACTACCCGCGGCTGAAGCGGATCATCGATGCTGTTCTCGGGGAGGAAGGTAAGGCCTAGAGGTAGACGTAGTAGCAGACGTGCCAGGCCGTGTTCACGATGAACATGGCGAGGATCGAGGTGTTGAACGCTCGGGCGATCCCCTTCCCCTTGATCAGGATGTAGGCCGGGATGACCAAGGCGATGAACCGGAGGAGGATGAGGAGAGCGAGCTGAAACCCCTCGCTCTGGAGCCAAGGGAGATAGACGAGGGAGTGGATCCCCCAGCCGAGGGCGGACATCGCGATGAATACCCACGGGTTGAGGTCGTGAGCCTTGGCAAGCCTCCAGCTCCCGGTGAATATCCGGGATAGGGCGCGGAGGGGCGTCGAGATGATCGAGGGACGTACCTTGGGATAGGTCAAAGCTGAGGTTGCGATCTCGTGCAGTCTGCTCACCACCAAAATTAGTAAGGCTCCTTTTCGAGCCGTCAAGCAATTATATCCATTCACGACGCGGATTTCGAGCGTGAACCGCCCGTCAACACCGGAAGTTTGTCCACCCCCTCTAGCCGGTGTATGCGGTGAGGATCTCGCCGAACACGATCAGGTGATGGTCGCCGTCCTTGTAGTACTTGGCGAGGACCTCCTCCGAACCGAAGTCCGCTCGCGCCTGCTCCGTCCTGGCGATGATCTTGCATTCGTAGTGAAGATCGCACCTATCGATGATCGGAGCGGAGACCTTCCGGCCCGGTATGGCGGCGAACCCGCACACGGCGAACTTGTCGAGGTCGCGGCCGGATTTCGTCCCGCACAGAAGAAGCTCGTCTTTGAGCATCCCCGGACCGGGGACGTTGACGGTGAAGCTGTCCGC
>QMQL01000115.1 GCA_003650505.1 Candidatus Acetothermia bacterium
AAGGGGAAGGAGCATGAATCGGGACAATCGCCCCGGCCACGAGGGTGAACGTGATCTTCGATCCGCCGAGGGCGGTGATCAGGGAGGGGAAGACCAAGTTCACGTCGATCATCGACATCGTGATCGCGAGGAACACGTTGTGCCAGATGAAGATCGCGTAGGTCATCGCTCCCTCCGAGGGGGTAAGGGGTTCGGGCATGCCGCTCATCAACGCCGCTTTGCGGATGAGGACAGACCCGCCGCTCGATCGGCCTTCCGCAACCGCCCCGGCCACGTTGTTTTCTCATCAGACTTGGCGGAGAATTTGAGATCGGAATCTCATAAGCCACGAGGGGGCTGAGCCGGGTGAAAACACCGCTTGAGGATTGGAAGGAGCGCTTCCCAGACAAGTTTGTCTCCCCGGATGTCGCCTTCTCCCACATCCACCGCGGGGATCGGATCTTCGTCGGGACAGGCTGCGGGAAGCCGCAGTTTTTGGTGGAGGAGATGGTCCGCTACGTGAGCGAGCACCCGAAGGCGTTCTTCGACGCCGAGGTCCTCCATGTCTGGACCCTCGGGGTCGCCCCGTACATGCGGGAGGAGTTCAAGCGGAACTTCCGCCACAACGCATTCTTCATCTCCGCCAACACGCGCGATGAGGTGAACGAGGGGCTCGCCGACTACACGGCGATCTTCCTCTCCCAGGTACCGGACCTCTTCTACCGGAGGGTCGTCCCGATCGACATCGCCCTCGTCCAGGTCTCCCCACCCGACCGCTACGGGTACATGAGCCTCGGGATAAGCGTCGACATCGTCCGGGCCGCGGTTGACTCCGCCGGGGGCGTCATCTGCCAGGTGAACTCCCACATGCCGCGCGTGCACGGGGACAGCTTCGTACACATCAAGGACGTCGACTGCATCATCCCCCATGACGAGCCGCTCCTCGAGTACGAGTCCGAGGTCCCGGACGAGATCGCCCATCGGATCGGAAGGTACGTCGCCCGACTGGTGGAGGACGGCTCGACGATCCAGGTCGGCTACGGGAGGATCCCGAACGCGGTACTCGCCAACCTGAGCGAGAAGGAACACCTCGGCGTGCACACAGAGCTTCTGAGCGATGGGATCGTCGAGCTGATGAAAAAGGGGGTGATTGACAACTCCCGCAAGTCCCTCGACCGGAACAAGACGGTCGCCGCGTTCTCCATGGGGCATCGCGAGACCTACGCCTACCTCTCCGACAACCCGGCCGTCGAGTTCCAGCCGGTGCAGTACACGAACGACCCGATGATCATCGCCCGCCAGGAGCGGATGACCGCGATCAACACCGCCCTCTCCATCGACCTGACCGGCCAGGCGACGGCCGAGTCGATCGGTAAGATCTTCTACTCCGGGATCGGCGGCCAGGCCGACTTCATGCGCGGCGCGGTCCTCGCCCCGAAGGGGAAGTCGATCCTCGTCCTCGAATCGACGGCAAGAAACGGCGAGGTCTCCCGGATCGTCCCGATCCTCCCCGAGGGGACCGGGGTGACCCTCACCCGCGGGGATATTCACTACGTCGTCACCGAGTACGGGATCGCCTACCTCCACGGGAAGAACGTGCGCGAGCGGGCGATGGAGCTGATCGGGATCGCCCATCCGAAGTTCCGGCCGTGGCTCCTCCGCGAGGCAAAGAACCTCAACCTTATCTACAAGGATCAGGCCTACGTCCCGGGCGAGCGGGGCCAGTACCCCGAGGAGCTCGAGACCTACCGGACGACCAAGGCCGGGCTCGAGATTCTCCTTAGGCCGGTGAAGCTGAGCGACGAGCCGCTCTTGAAGGACTTCTTCTATTCCCTCTCCGACCGGTCGATCTACAAGCGGTTCATCTCCGCCCGGACCGACATGCCGCACGAGCGACTGCAGGAGTTCGCCGTGATCGATTACACCCGCGAGATGGTGATCCTCGCCGTGATCGGCGAGCCGGGTCAGGAGACGGTGATCGGCCTCGGACAGTACGGGATCGACGAGACGACCCACACCGCCGAGGTGGCGCTGGTCGTGCGCGATGATCATCAGAACAAGGGGGTGGGGACGGAGATCCTCAACTACCTGACCTACCTCGCCAAGCGCCACGGCCTCCTCGGGTTCACCGCTGAGGTCCTCGTCGAGAACCGAGCGATGCTCCACCTGTTCGAGAAGGCCGGGTTTAAGATCGAGAAGCGGCGCGAGGCCGGGGTGTACGAACTCAGGATGCTGTTTTAGGTGAGAAGATGAGCGAAAAGGCAGAGATCAAGTACCTGTTCGAGCCGCGCGGAATCGCGGTAATCGGGGCGTCGGAGAACCCGGGGAAGATCGGCTACCGGATCGTCGAGAACATCGTCAGCTCCGGGTACAAGGGCGAGATCTACCCGGTCAACCCTAAAGGTGGGGAGGCCCTCGGGATCAGGATCCATCGCGATCTCTCCGAGGTGGAAGGCCATCCCGATATCGCCGTGATCGCGATCCCAGCCAGGTTCGTCCTGGACGCGGTGAAGGAGTGCGGAAAAAACGGGGTTAAGCACCTCGTGATCGTGACATCGGGGTTCTCCGAGATCGGAAAGCGTGCTGAGGAACGGGCGTTGGTCGAGGCGGCCTGCAGATACGGGATGCGGATCCTCGGGCCGAACATCTTCGGGATCTATTCCGCAAAGGCGTCGCTCGATGCCACGTTCGGGCCGGGAGGGATCCTCCCCGGGCATGTCGCGATCATCACCCAGAGTGGGGCGCTCGGGATCGCGATGATCGGGAAGACCGCGGCCGAGTCACTCGGCCTTTCCGCCGTCGTCTCGGTCGGGAACAAATCGGACATCGACGAGTCCGACCTCCTCGAGTACCTCGCCGATGATCCGAACACGACCGTCATCCTCCTCTACATCGAGGGGGTGAAGGACGGGGAGCGGCTCCTCAGCGTCCTCAAACGGATAACGCGAGAGAAGCACGTGATCGTGATCAAGTCCGGCCGGTCGAGGCGCGGTGCGGCCGCTGCCGCATCCCACACCGGCTCGCTCGCCGGGGCGGACGAGGTGTTCGACGCGGTGATGCGCCAGGTCGGGGTCCTAAGGGCGGAGAGCGTGCAGGAGGCGTTCGACTGGGCGAGGTTCCTCGCCGATTCTCCGCTCCCCTCGAAGAAGGACGCTGTGATCATCACCAACGGCGGAGGGATCGGGGTCCTGGCGACCGACGCCTCCGAGAAGTACGGGGTCTCCCTTTACGACGACCAAGAAGCGCTGAAGAACGCGTTCTCGGCGGTGATGCCCGAGTTCGGCTCGGCCAAGAACCCGGTCGATCTGACCGGCCAGGCGACGGCAGGGGATTACGAGAAGGCGATGGACCTCGCCCTGGAAAACGCCGAGATCGGGGCGGCGATCTCCCTCTACTGCGAGACCGCCCTGTTCGACACCGAGGCGTTCTCGCGCCTCCTCTCCGCGACCTACGCCCGCTACCGGACGGTGAAGCCGATCGTCTTCTCCCTGTTCGGGGGGGAGCGGATCGAGCGGGCGATCACGAAGCTACGGAAGAGGGGGATCCCCGTCTTCCCCGATGTCTACGAGGCCGTCTCCTGCCTCGGCGCCCTCTACCGCTCCTGGGACTACGCCCGGACACCGGAGGAGTCGCTCGAGGAGGCCGAGATCGACTATCCGCGGATCGAGGAGGTCATCGCCGCCGCCCGCGCCGACGGGAGGGGCTTCCTCCTCGCCCACGAGGCGCAAAAGGTCGCGGCGGCCCTCGGGATCCCAACCCCACAGGCGATCGTGGCGAAGGACCTCGACGCGGCGGTGGAGGCGGCGGAGCGGATCGGCTATCCGGTGGTGATGAAGGTCGTCTCCAAGGACATCATCCACAAGAGCGACGCCGGGGGTGTCGCCCTCGACCTCGAGGACGAAGGCGAGGTGATCGACGCCTATCAGGCGATCATCCGCTCCTGCCGCGCGTACAAC
>QMQL01000116.1 GCA_003650505.1 Candidatus Acetothermia bacterium
GCCGATAACACGGCGACGGAGAAGACGATCGCCGTCAATACGACCTTCCTGCCCATCTTCGCCTCCTTAATGGATTCCGTTCGTCGGCCCAGGATAGCATGTCAGGATCCAAAAATGAAGCCCTAGGCCGTCTCTTCCGTTCCCACCGCGGCAAAGAACGCCTCCTCCAGGTCCTGGCCGCCGAACCGATCGAGAAGCTCGGCGGTGGTCCCGAGGGCGTGCAGCCTCCCGCGGTAGAGGATCCCGATCCTATCGCACAGCTTCTCCGCCACGGTCATGATGTGGGTCGAGACGACGATCGTCCTTTTCTCCTCGCGGAACAGGCGGATCGTCTGAACGACCGTCCGCGCCGCCATCACGTCGAGGCCGAACGTCGGCTCATCGAGGATGAGGACAGGAGGATCGTGGATTATGCTCCTCGCGAGCGACAGCTTCTGCCGCTCGCCGGTGGAGAACGTCCCGACGCGGCGATCGGCGAGCTTCTCGAGCGAGAGGAGATCGAGGATCCTCTCGATCTCACCCTCGATCCGCTCCTCGGCCATCCCGTTTATCCTTCCGAAGAAGCGGAGGGTCTCCCGGGCGGTGAACCGGTCGTAGAGCCCTGTCTCCGTAGCGAGGAATCCGATCCGCTCTCGCACCCGTTCAGGGTCGGTCCGCGTGTCGAACCCGGCGATCATCGCCCTCCCTGCCGTCGGGGTGAGGATCGTCGCCAGCATCCTGAGCGTCGTCGTCTTCCCCGCCCCGTTTGGGCCGAGGAGGCCGAAGATCTCACCGGCGTTGCAGGAGAAGGAGACCGAGTCGACGGCACGGACCTCCCGTCTTCGCGTCCGGAAGACCTTCGTCAGGCCGTCGGCGACGACCGGGGGCTCGCTCATACGTAGACCGCCTCGACCATCGGCTGGAGGACATCGGGGATCAATACCCGACCGTCCTCGGTCTGGTTGTTCTCCAAAATCGCCGCCATCAGACGGGACGTCGCCACCCCGGAGCCGTTCAGTGTATGCACGAACCGCGGCTTCTCCTTCGGCGAGGGGCGGTAGCGGATGTTACCCCGCCGCGCCTGGAAGTCCTCGCAGTTGCTGCAGGAGGAGACCTCGTAGTAGCGCCCCTGGGCCGGGAGGTAGACCTCGAGATCGACCGTCTTCGCCGCCTGCTGGGCCATGTCCCCGGTCGTCAGGAGGACGACGCGATAGTGGATCCGAAGCGCCTTCAGGATCTCCTCGGCATCGGCGATCAGGGAGTCGAGCTCGGCGTAGGAGGACTCCGGGGTCGTGAACTTGAACAGCTCGACCTTGTTGAACTGATGGACGCGGATCAGCCCCCGCTCCTCCTCCCCGTAGCTCCCCGCCTCGCGCCGGAAGCACGGGGTGTAGGCGACGTAGGACTTCGGAAGCTGATCGGCCGGGATGATCTCGTCGCGGTGGATGTTGACGAGGAGGCTCTCCGCCGTCGGATTTAAGTAGAGCCCGTCGCGCTCGATCCGGTAGATGTCGTCGGCGAACTTCGGAAGCTGGGAGGAGACGTAGAAACTCCGCTCGTTGGCGAGGAACGGGGGGAGTACGGGGGTGTAGCCGCGCTTCGCATGGCGGGTGAACATGAAGTTAATCAGCGCCATCTCGAGCCGCGCCCCCATCCCGATGTACATTGGGAATCGAGATCCGGTCATCGCCGCCCCCCGGGTGAAATCGAGGATCCCCTTCTCCTCGCCGACCAGGATGTGGGGCTTGATCGGGTAATCGGGGACCGGCTTCTCCCCCACCTCGCGGAGGATGACCTTGTTCTCCTCCGGACCGGTCGGGACCGACGGGTGCGGGAGATTCGGGAGGAGGGAGAGGAGCCGCTCGATCTCCTCGTCGAGCCGGCGGATCTCCCCGTCCAACTCCCCGATCCGATCGGATATCCCGGAGAGATGCGAAAGGAGATCGGACGCGTCCTTCCCCTCCTTCTTCCGCCTCCCTACCTCCTGGGAGCCGCGGTTCCGCTCCGCCTTCAGCCCCTCCACCTCCGCGATCAATCGCCGCCGTTTCTCGTCGAGCTTCACGATCGGCGCAAGGTCGATCGACCGATCGCGGGTTTTAAGCCGCGCTTCGAGCTCCTCTCTCCGTTCACGGATCGCACGGATATCGAGCATACCAGTCCCCTTCCGGATTGGATTCTAGATGGGAACTTGGCAAAGGGCAACTCCGATCGGCGATCGCCCAATCCTGAACAGGTTTCTTCTCCATCCGAGCCCTGGTATAATCCCCACGCCGATGAAGGCGAAGGGACCGGATGGAGGATGAATTGCATCTATTAATTTACTCGAAGGCTTTATATTCGACGTGGCTTTATTATGGACCCGACCGGATCCTGTTCGACGCCGGGGAGGGTGCGAGCTCGATCCTCGGGAACAAGACGTTCGCCATCCGGAGGATCTTCCTCTCCCACGGTCATGCCGACCATATCGCCGGGCTCGTCGGGATCGTCAACATCCGGAACAACGCGATGGGCGACACCGAGAAGGGGCTGACGATCTACTACCCGAAGGGGAACTACCTGATCAGCGAGATGATCTCCTTCCTCGCACGGACGAACCGGAGGCTGAGCTACGACCTCGAGTGGGTCCCGCTCGAGGCCGGGGACCGGGTCGAGCTCCTCTCCGGCCAGATGCCCCGCTACGTCGAGGCGTTCCCGACCGTCCACGTCCACAACGAGGCATCCCTCGGCTACAACGTCGTCGAGATAAGGCACCGGCTGAAGCCGGGGCTTGCGGGGCTGAGCGAGGCGGAGATCGCCGCCCGGGCGAGGAAGGAGGGGAGGGAGGCGGTGAGCGAGGTCTATCACCAGAAGCTCTTCTCCTACGGCGGGGATTCGGTCCCGATCAAGCCGGCGTACATCGCCGAGACCGAGATCCTCTGCCACGACACGACGTTCCTCGACGAGGAGGACCGGAAGGAATACAAGCACGCCACCCTGAAGGAGGCGATCCAGACGGCCCGCGAGGCCCGGGTGAAGAAGGAGCTGATCTGCCTCCACATCTCGAGCCGGTACAAGGCGAAGATCGAGGAGATGGAGAAGGCGAGCGGGAACCATGAGGGGCTCGACTTCAAGGTGACCCTCGTCCCGCCGGGGAGGATCTTCGCAGTGGAATAGGGTCAGGACCGTTGAAAGGGAAGCTGGCGCCCGCTACCATCGACTCGACCAAGTCCGTTCCGAGGGAGGTAAGATGACCGAACGTCGCTTTGTCCGGATACAGACCGAGCTCCCCGGCCCGAAGTCGGCCGCTGTCCTCAAGAAGAAGGAGAGCTACGTCGCCGCACCGCTTTCCACCTATGCCCCGTTCATCATCAAGGAGAGCAAGGGGGCGCTGATCGAGGATCTCGACGGGAACAGGTTCATCGACTTCACCGGCGGGTGGGGCTGCCTCGCCGTCGGACAGCGTAACGACCGGGTTGTCACCGCCCTGCACGAGCAGCTCGATCGATTCCTCCACACCGATTTCACCGCCGTTCCGTACACCCCGTTCGTCGAGCTCGCCGAGATGCTCTGCGAGCGGACGCTGATCGACGGGGAGAGGAAGGCGGCGTTCTTCAATTCCGGCGCCGAGGCGGTGGAGAACGCGGTCAAGATCGCCCGGGCCTACACGCGGCGGAAGGCGATCCTCGTCTTCGACAACGCCTTCCACGGAAGGACCCTCCTCGCCATGACGATGACCCACAAGGCAAACCCGTACAAGATCGGGTTCGGACCGTTCGCCCCCGAGGTCTACCGCCTTCCGTATCCGAACGTCTATCGGAACGGAGTGACCGCAAAGGAGATCGAGGAACGGATGCTCTCCCTCGTCAACCCGTCCGACGTGGCGGTCATGGTGGTGGAGCCGGTGATCGGGGAAGGGGGGTTCCTCGTGCCGCCGGACTGGTTCCTCCCGGCGATGCGGGAGCTGGCCGACC
>QMQL01000117.1 GCA_003650505.1 Candidatus Acetothermia bacterium
CCGTCGGATCGCGGAGATGCAGACCGGTGAGGGTAAGACCCTCGTCGCCACCCTACCGGCCTATCTGAACGCCCTCGTCGGGAAGGTGCACGTCGTCACGGTCAACGACTACCTCGCCCGCCGCGACCGGGAGTGGATGGGGCCGATATACGAGTTCCTCGGGCTCTCCGTCGGCCTCCTCCAGGAGGACACCCCCCCGGACGAGCGGAAGGAGGCGTATAGGGCGGACATAACCTACGGGACGAACAACCAGTTCGGGTTCGACTACCTCCGCGACAACATGGTCCTGTCGGCCGATCAGAAGGTGCAGGGGCCGCTCGATTTCGCCATCGTCGATGAGATCGACAACATCCTGATCGACGAGGCGCGAACCCCTCTGATCATCTCCGGTTCAACCGCCGAGTCGATCGACCTTTATCGGAAGTTCGCCTCCCTCGCCCGGCGGTTCCGGAAGGACGAGGACTTCGAAATCGATGAGGAGGCGCATCGGTTGACCCTGACCGACGAGGGGATCCGGAAGGCGGAGGCGGCCCTGAAGGTCGATAACCTGTTCACACCGGAGCATCAGGAGACCCTCCACTACCTCGAGAACGCCCTCAAGGCCCTCCATATGTTCCACAAGGAGCAGCATTACATCGTCAAGGACGGCCGGGTGATGATCGTCGACGAGTTCACCGGTAGGCTGATGCCCGACCGCCGCTACTCCGATGGCCTCCACCAGGCCCTCGAGGCGAAGGAGGGGCTGAAGGTCCAGCGCGAATCGCAGACCCTCGCCCAGATCACCCTCCAGCACTACTTCCAGCTGTACAGGGGGCTCTGCGGGATGACGGGAACGGCGAAGACGGAGGAGGAGGAGTTCAAGGAGATCTACGGCCTCCCCGTCCTCGTCATCCCGACGAACAAGCCGCTCCGCCGCGAGGCAAAGCCGGATCTGATCTTCAGGACACGGAAGGCGAAGTTCGAGGCGATCGCCGAGGAGGTCGAACGGCTGCACAAGGAGGGGCGGCCTGTCCTGATCGGGACGAACTCGATCGAGAAGTCAGAATACCTGTCGAAGCTCCTGAAAAAGCGAGGTCTGTCCCACCACGTCCTCAACGCCAAGTACCACGAGAAGGAGGCGGAGATCGTCGCCGAGGCCGGGAAGCACGGGGCGATCACGGTGGCGACAAACATGGCCGGAAGGGGGACGGACATCAAGCTCGGGGAAGGGGTCGCCGAGCTCGGCGGGCTGCACGTCATCGGCTGCCAGCGCCACGAATCCCGCCGGATCGACAACCAGCTCGTCGGCCGCGCCGGGAGGCAGGGGGATCCGGGCTCCTCCCAGTTCTACCTCTCCCTCGAGGACGACCTCCTCAGGATCTTCGGGGGGGACCGGATCGGGCCGCTGATGGATCGGCTCGGAATGAAGGAGGGGGAGGCGATCGAGCACAATCTATTGACGAGCGCGATCCGCCGGGCGCAGAAGCGGGTTGAAGGAAGGAACTTCGAGATAAGGAAGCGGCTCCTCGAGTTCGATCTCGTGCTCGCCAAGCAGCGCCAGGCGATCTACTCCCTCCGCGACCGATTCCTCCTCCCATCTTCGGCCGAGGAGGAGATCCCCGAGGATGAGCGGGCCGAGCTCGATAGCTACCTTCACGACCTGTTCGAGGAGATCGCCGAAAACCTCGTCAATGCCTACGCCGCTCCAAACGGACCCCGCGATGCCTGGAACCTCAATGGCCTGGCGCGGGAGCTCTCGACGTACGGTCCGATCTCGTCATCTTCGCTCGAGGGGCTGGACCACGCCGGGCTGATCGAAGGGGCGGTCGAGCATCTGAACCGCGCCCTCGCCGATCAGAAGGAGCGGATCGGAAAGCCGTTCCCCTTGATCGCCCGCTACCTCATATTGACCACGCTCGACGAGGCGTGGCGGACGCACCTTTACAACCTCGACGATCTGAAGGGCGGGATCGGTTGGACCGCCTACGGTGGGACCGATCCGCTCGTCGCGTTCAAGCGGGAGTCGTTCGTCCTGTTCCAGGAGATGCTCGCCCGGACCGCGGAGAAGATCGTCCGGATCCTGTTGAATCCGCGGCTGACCGTCAAGCCGGCGGGCTCGCCGAAGGGGAGGGAGCGGAAGATAAACTACCTCCACCTCGAGGGGGAAGGACCGACGCCGCAGCAGGAGAAGCCGAAGCCGCGCCGGCCGGTCAAGGTCGGAAAGAAGCCGGGCCGGAACGACCCCTGCCCGTGCGGATCGGGGAAGAAGTACAAGAACTGCTGCGGGAGGAATCAGTAGGCGACCCCGAGGAGGAGCTCATCGTCGGCAATATGACGCCGCGAGAAGAGCTCGACGAGGTCTCCGACCGATGCCTTCTTCTTCTCATCCCCGGCGAGGGAATGAACGATCCTCCCGTTGTGCATCATGACGAGCCGATCCCCCCAAGCGATCGCCTGCTCCATGTTGTGGGTGACCATGATCGTCGTCAGCCCCGCTTCTTCGATGAACGCCCCGGTCATCCGGGTTATCGCGAGGGCGTTCGCCGGATCGAGGGAGGCGGTGTGTTCGTCGAGGAGGAGGAGGTCGGGCGGGGCGAGGGTCGCCATCGCCACGGTCAGCGCCTGTCTCTCCCCGCCCGAGAGGGTGGAGACAGGATCGTTCAGGCGATCCTCGAGCCCCATTCCAAGCCGTCTCATCGCGTCGAGCATCTCGCGGAGGCGGCCCCGGGTTATCGCCCGGGTCAGCCGGCGGCCGGAGCGCTTCATAGCCAGGGCGAGGTTCTCGGCGACCGTCATCGACGGGACCGTACCGGCGACCGGATCCTGGACGATCCGCCCGATCCAGCGGGCGCGGCGGTAGGCTGGAATCCCGGTAACATCACGATCTTTGAGGAAGATCCTCCCTGAGGTAGGGGGGGAAGTACCGGCAATCAGGTTGAGGAGGGTGCTCTTCCCCGCCCCGTTCGAGCCGATTATGGTGAGGAAGTCCCCCCGCCTAAGTTGAAGGTCGATCTCCCGGACGGCGTGGACCCGATCGGCGCTCGTTCCGAAGGCCTTCGATACCCGTTCGAGCCTCAGCATGCCTGCACCCTCCTCCGCTTGCGATCGCGCAGGTACGGGGCGACGAGGGCGAGGATCACGATCAGCGAGGTGATCAGCTTCAGGTCACTCGCCTGAAACCCAACGACGTAGCCGTATCGGAGTGCGAGGACGACAGCGAGACGGTAGACGATCGATCCGAAAAGGACGCTCGCCGTCATCCACCCGACCCGGCGGGAGCGGATCAGACTCCCGCCGATGATCACCGCGGCGAGCCCGGTGACGATCGTACCGATCCCCATCCCAACATCGGCGAACCCGCTGTACTGGGCAACCAACGCTCCTGAGAGGGCGACGAGCCCGTTCGCCAAGGAGAGCCCGGCGAGCTTCATCGTTGCTGTGTTCACACCGTGTGCGGTGATCATCCCCTCGCTCTGGCCCGTAGCCCGGAGCGCGAACCCGATCTCCGTCCGCAAGAACCAGTCAAGGACGATCTTGACCGTGAATGTGATAAGGGCGATGAACGCGAGGACCGCCAGCCGGCCGAGCGGCGACCAGGCCACCGCGATCAGCCGGGTTGCGGTCTGGACCCGGAGGAGGGAGAGGTTCGGCCGGCCCATGATCCTCAGGTTGATCGAGTAGAGCATGATCATCGTCAGAACCCCGGCGAGGAGGTCCTTGATCCCGAGCCGCGTATTCAGGATCCCGGTGATTATCCCGGCAATCATCCCGGCGATGAACGCGAAGAACAGAACGCTGAACGGATCGACCCCGTAGCGTACAAGGAGGATCGAAGCGATGGCCGCTCCGGTGACGAAGCTTCCGTCGACCGTCAGATCCGGGAAATCCAGGATCCGATACGTGAGGAACACACCGA
>QMQL01000118.1 GCA_003650505.1 Candidatus Acetothermia bacterium
AGGTACGCCTCCCCGTACGGGACCGGGCAGTGCGACGGTGTCCGGCAGATGCAAGGGGAGGGCTGGCAACAGAAAAAGCACGGGGAACAACAACAGGAGAGGATCTTGACGTGCGCTTCTACCTCATCGGTCGAAGTCGTGGATACGACGATCCGATACGAGCCCGGAGCGACGTAGTTTCCGACGTCATCGGTCAAATCCCAGGTGAACGTCTCCCAATGCCCACGCGGCTCGCTGAACTCGACGTGTTTTACGATCGGGCCGTCTTCGACCTCGACCCACCAACCGGTGATCAGCGGTGTCGCCGTCGTATCGTGACACCAGTAGTAGTCGACCGGTACGACGAGGGAGAACTGGATGATCTCGTTCGCCCTAAACACGGTGTAGCACGTCTCTTGCGCATCGGTGGCACAACCGCAGTCGGCAAATCCCGTCAACCCGGCGGCCAAGAGAATGGCAGCGACTACCAACCCTATCTTACGCATCAAGGTACCTCCTCATCTTGCCCCTCTACCTTGGTATTCTACTCCTTAGTGTTCGATATACACCCTGACTGGCCGGTCGGTTTCCAAATCCGGGATTCTGTAGGGCAACCCCCCTCTTTCCAGGGATTCCGGCATCTAGGGATCTGCCGAAACGGAGTGCGGCGCCTCCCTTGGGTTTGTCTTCCATTGTCACTAAGATGATTCTCCGGTCGGACTTGAACCGGGCTCCGGTTGTCGTATATATTTATCGTATATATTGTTTCACGTTTTGCATAGTCAAAAGGCGGTGAGCGAAAGTGATGCGGCAGTACGTCAACAAATCCTTAGATCGTGGCCTTCAAATCCTTGATCTGTTCAATGAGTCAAGGGAGCTAATGACGGCCTCGGAGATCGCTGCAGCCCTGAACACATCACCTGCCACCTTGTATCCGACCCTTCATACGTTAGTCGCTCACGGTTACTTGGTCAGGGATGAGGTGAAGCGCTTCCGCCTCGGGCTCAAGCTCCTCGAGCGGAGCGGCCAGGTCCTCGTCGGGCTTGATGTCCGTCGGGTTGCGCAGCCCCATCTCCGCAGGCTTGCTCGGAGTCGCCAGGTGACGGCGGATCTCGCGATCCTCTACGGGAGAGAGGTCCTTTATCTCGAGCGTGAGGTCGGCCATCCGACCGCCATTCTGAGCGAGGTCGTTGGACGTCGCGTCCCCCTCCATTGCACCTCGCTGGGGAAGGTACTCCTTGCCTTCCTCCCCGATCAAGAGCGCCTCGAGCTGGTGAAGGGGCTCTCGCTGGAAGCGTACACGCCGAACACCATCGTCGAGAAGAAGAGGCTCCTCGACGAGCTACGCTCGATTCGCGATCGAGGTTATGCCCTGGACATAGAGGAATTCCATCTGGGGAGTGCCTGTGTAGGGGCACCCGTCTGGAGCCACGGCGGGAGGGTGGTCGCCGCAATCAGCCTGATGCTACCTGTCACCAAGGATCTCAGGCGGCATCACAGCGAGGAGGCTCGCGCCGTCATCGAAACGGCGACCGCCATCTCGAAGGAGCTCGGATTCGCCTCTGGGAAGGGAGGGCTCCGTTAGGCGGGGGTATTCTCCATGGCTAACCGGGATGGTAGGGACTTCGATGTTGTGATCATCGGTGCGGGTGTCGTCGGCTCGGCGATCGCCCGCTACTTGAGCCGGTACGATTGTTCGGTTGCGGTTGTGGAGAAGGGATCGGACGTCGGCGGGGGGGCGAGCTCGCGGAACTCGGGGGTGATCCACGCTGGGATCAACTCCAAGCCCGGGACCCTGAGGGCTCGCTTCTGCATGGAGGGGCGGAGGCTCCTCATCGACTGGTGCGATCAGCTGAACGTACCGTATGAGATCTGCGGTAAACTCGTCGTTGCCCGCCGTGAGGAGGAGATCCCCGGCCTTGAGAGGTTGAAGAGAGATGGGGAGGAGAACGGGGTCCCTGATCTGCGGATCATCTCCGGGGATGAAGCGGCCAGGCTCCAGCCGGGGATCAGATGCGTCGCTGCGCTTCATGTCCCCTCGAGCGGAATCGTCTCCCCGTACGCCCTTACGATCGCGCTCGCCGAGGACGCTGCGGTGAACGGGGTCGTCTTCTTCCTCGACAATAGAGTCGAGGGGATCGAGCCGGGAGAGGAATGCTTCGTCGTCCGGACCGACAAGGGTATCCTCCGCGGCCGCTGGCTGATCAATTCGGCCGGGATCCATGCCGGGGAGATCGCGCGGCTGATCGATCCGGAGGCCCCACCCCTCTACCCGTGCGTCGGCGAGTATCTGATACTCGATAGGCTCGTCGGCGAGCGCATCTCAATGTCCGTCTACCCGGCACCGCGGGTCGACAACGCGGGCCTCGGGGTTCATATAACCCCCACTACGGAGGGGAACGTCCTCCTCGGCCCATCGAACGAGTACGTGGCCGATCCTGAGGAGAGCCGCTCCACCCGCCCCACCATGAAACGTTTGCTTAAAGAGGTGCGGGTGATGTGGCCGGACGTCCCCGAGTCCCTGGTGATCGGGGCGTATGCCGGCGTCCGGGCGAAGCTGACCCCGCCCGACGCCGGGGGGTTCGGTGACTACATCATTCGGAGGACCCCTGCCTACCCGCGTGCGATCCAGTTGATCGGGATCGAATCCCCCGGTCTTACCGCGGCCCCGGCGATCGCACGTTACGTCATCGACGACATCGTACGGACCGAGGAGCCGTTCGAGCCGAAGCCGGATCGGATGATCGCCATCCGACGTTGGCCGAGAAGGTTCGACGAGCTCCCTGAGGAGGAGAAGCAGCGTCTCGTCAGCGAGGATCCCGACTACGGGGAGATCGTCTGCCGCTGCGAGGGGGTGACGAAGCATGAGGTTTTGCATGCCCTCAGAAACCCGCTCGGCGTCAAGACCCTGGCCGGGATCAAGTTCCGCTCTCGCGTGACGATGGGGCGTTGCAACGGCGGGTATTGCCTCCCCCGCATCGTCGACATGTTGCAGAAGGAGGGAGGGTGGACCTCCGACTCCTTTGTCCTTCGCGGCCCTTCCTCCCCCCTGTTCGTCGGCCGCGTCGTGGAGGGGGAAGATGCCTGATAGGCCGCGGAAGACGGATGTTCTGGTGATCGGGGGAGGGCCGGCCGGTCTCGCCGCCGCTGCATCGGCCGCCGAGGCCGGGGCCCGCGTCCTCCTCGTCGATCGGAATCGGAAGCTCGGTGGGATCTTAAACCAGTGTATCCACGACGGTTTCGGGCTTCATACCTTTGGCGAGGTCCTGACCGGCCCTGAGTTCGCCGCCCATTACGTAAATAAGGTACTCGAAGCAGGGGTAGAGGTTTACACCGACACGCTCGTTGCGGGGATCTCTGCAGGCGGGGATGTGATCCTCACCTCATTCGGCTCGCGCTGGGGGATCCGGGCCGGGGCGGTCGTCCTCGCCATGGGCTGCCGCGAGCGGACGCGGGGGATGATCCGGATCCCGGGGACGAGGCCGGCCGGGGTGTACACGGCCGGGACGGCGCAATGGTTGACGAACATGGCGAACATCCGTGTGGGGAACCGGATCGTCATCCTCGGTTCGGGGGATATCGGGTTGATCATGGCGCGTCGGCTGAGGTGGGAGGGGGCGGATGTCGTCGCCGTGATCGAGCTTCTCCCCTACCCAGCCGGCCTTCCGCGGAACATAACCCAATGCCTCGACGACTATGATATCCCGCTCTATCTCTCGCACTCCGTCACCGAGATCCACGGGCGCGACCGCCTGGAGGGGGTGACGGTCGCTCGGTACGACGATTCCCGCCGCCCGATCCCGGGGACGGAGTTTCGGATCGAGTGTGACACCCTCCTCCTCTCGGTCGGTCTGATCCCGGAGAACGAGCTCTCCCGCCGGGGAGGGGTCGATAT
>QMQL01000119.1 GCA_003650505.1 Candidatus Acetothermia bacterium
GAGGAGGGACATCCCGGATGAGAAGGCCCACCTCGCCTACGAGGCCCTCGACTACTACCGGGGCCTGTTGGACAAGATGATCGACGCCTACCTGCACGACAAGTCGGTCGAGATGCGGACCCGAAACGTCGGGGTTCTGAGCTACGACGACGCCATAGCCCTATGCGCCGTCGGCCCGACGGCCCGCGCCTCGGGGGTGAAAAAGGACGTCCGCCAGGACATGCCGTACCTCGCCTACGCCGACATGGAGATAGAGGCGATAACCCCGGAGGATTTCGGGACCGAACCGATCGGGGACGTCTACGACAACATCATCGTCCGCCTCCTCGAGGTCGCCCAGTCGATCGAGATCATCGAGTACTGCCTCGAGAACATGCCGAAGGGTGAGCTGATGTCGATCCCGAAGATCGCGGCCCTTCTCGCTGCCCTGAAGAAGGCGGAAGGGGAGGGAATCGGCCGGCACGAGGCCCCGCGCGGGGAGGTCTTCCACTACGTCCGGCTCGAAGAGGGGATAGAGGAGCCGGTCGTCTGGAAGGTGAAGGCACCGACCTACAACAACCTGATGGCGTGGATTCCGAAGTTCATGGGCGAGGAGATCGCCGACATCCCGATCATCGCCGCGTCGATCGATCCGTGCGTGTGCTGCATGGATCGCGTCCATCTCGTCGATCGGGGTGGCGAGCCGTCTGTGAAGGTGAAGGACGAGCTCGTTCGGCTCTCGCGCGAGAAGACAAGGAGGATCTGCGGATGACCGCTACGTTAGTCAGTTCGATCTGGCAGGGGGTGATCATCCTGTTCGGAGGAGCCCTCCTCGGGATGGTCTACAAGGGGTTCGATCGGAAGCTCGCCGCCCAGATGCAGGGGAGGATCGGGCCGCCGCTCCGCCAGCCGTTCTACGACGTCGTCAAGCTGATGATCAAGGAGAACGTCGTCCCGGATCACGCCGTCGGCTGGCTGTACAACCTGATGCCGATCGCGGCCCTCGTCGCTGCGGCGACGCTCCTCTTCTACATCCCGCTCGGCGGGTTCGCCCCCCTCCTCGGCGGATACGGGGACCTGATACTGATCCTTTACCTCCTCGCCGTCCCGTCGCTCGCTATGATGGTCGGCGGATTCGCTGCCGGTTCCCCGTACGCGACGGTCGGAGCGCAGCGTGAGATGGTGATGCTGATGGCCTACGAGTTCCCGCTCGCCGTCACCCTCGTCTCGATCGCCTGGCGGGCGTCGTACCTCGTCCCCGGTCAGCCGGTCTTCTCGCTGTCGGTCCTCGCCGCCCACCCGCTCTGGGGTGCGGTCGGGCCGCTCGGGGTGATCGGGCTCGTCCTTTTGTTCGGTGCTCTGTTCATCGTCACCCCGGCCGAGCTGACGAAGATCCCATTCGATATCCCGGAGGCGGAGACGGAGATCGCCGGCGGGCTCCTCGCCGAGTACTCGGGGAGGAACCTGGCGATGTTCTACCTCGCCGATGCGGTGAAGATGGTGGTGATGGCATCGCTGATCATCGCCCTCTTCTTCCCCTATGGTTTGGCGTCGATCTTCGGGATCGGCGGAGGTTGGGGGAGCCTCCTCGACGTTATGTTCTACCTCGTCAAGGTGTTCGTCGTCATCTTTGCCGCGGTGATCACGGTCAGGGTCGGGTTCGCCCGATTGAAGATCGACCAGGTGACGCGGCTGTTCTGGCTCCCGGTGACAGGGGCGGCCCTCCTCGGGCTCCTCCTTCTGGCGCTCGATGGGATCGTTTAGGAGGCTAGATTGATCATCGGAACGTTGTTCAAGCAGCTGTTCGGAAAGCCGGCGACAAACCCGTTCCCGGTGAAGTACATGCCCCGGTCGGTCACCGCCCTCCTCGAGAAGGTCGGCGCGGGTAAGGCGGCGATAAACCCGCCGATTCCGGTACCGAGTGACCTGCGCGGGAAGATCGCCTACGACCGCGACAAGTGCATCGGTTGCCAGATCTGCATCCGCGTCTGCCCGGCGAACGTGATCGAGTTCCTCCCCGAGGAGAAGAAGATCAGGATGTACGTGGCCCGGTGCACGTTCTGTGCCCAGTGCGTCGATGCCTGCCCGGTCGGTGCGCTGTCCACGACCGATGAGTTCCTCCTCGCAGACACGGACCGATTCTCTGAGAACCTGGTGGTCGGCTAGTCAGACGATCTCGACGAACGAGCGCTTCCCGACCTGGACGAGGAGCGGCGGGGAGAAGGGGAGATCGGTGTCCTCTCCGGGGATCTTCTCCCCGTTCACCTTTGCCCCTCCTTGACGGATCACCCTCCTCGCCTCCCCCCGGCTCTTGACGAGCCCTGATGCGGCGAGGAGGTCGACGGCCCAGACCGTCCCGTCGTCCTTGATGAGGGAGCGGTCGAGCTTAAGCCGCTCCACCTCGCGCGGCCGCTCATGATGAATGTGGATCAGGTCGAACTCCTCGCGCGCCGCTTCGGCCGCTTCGGCCCCGTGGTAGATCGTCACGATCTCCATCGCCAGCCTCCGCTTGGCGTCCCGCGGGGAGCGGGAGATCTCCGCCTCGTCTATCTCGACGTCGGTCAAAAACGCGAAGTAGGGCGCGATCAACGGATCGGGGATCGACATCAATTTGCCGAACATCTCGGTCGGTGGCTCGGATATCCCCACGTAATTCCCCGTCGTCTGGCTCATCGCCCTCTCCCCGTCGATCCCGATCAAAAGCGGGACGGTCATCACGACCTGCGGCTCCTGGCCGTACTCCCGCTGGATGTCGCGGCCGACGAGGAGGTTGAACAGCTGATCCGATCCTCCGAGCTCGACGTCGGCCGCGATCGCCACCGAATCGTACGCCTGGGCGAGCGGGTAGAGGAACTCGAGGATGCTGATCGCCCTCCCTTCGGCGTACCGCTTAGCGAAGTCGTCCCGCTCGAGCATTCGGGCGACGGTGTACTTCGAGGTCAGCTTGATCACGTCGGCGAAGCTGAGGCTCCCGAGCCATTCGGAGTTGTAGCGGACTTCGGTCCTTTCCGGATCGAGGATCTTGTACGCCTGCTCGGTGTAGGTCTCCATGTTCGCCCGGATCTCCTCCTCCGACATCAGCGGCCTCGTCGAGGACTGGGAGCTCGGATCCCCGATCCGCCGGGTGAAGTCACCGACGACGAGGACCCCGGTATGGCCGAGGTCCTGGAACTGGCGCATCTTACGCAACGGTACCGAATGCCCGAGGGTGAGGTGCGGAGCGGACGGGTCGATCCCGAGCTTCACCCGGAGCGGTCTCCCGGTCTTATCCGATTTCTCGAGCTTGGCGACGAGGTCGGATTCGGGGATAAGGTTATCCGTTCCCCGTCTTAGCTGTTCGATCTTTCCTTGGATATCGCGGTTCACTCGGTTCCCCTAGGTCCTGATCACCGACACGATCCGATCGTCCTCGTCGAGCTGGATCAGCCTCACCCCGCGCGCGTAGCGGCGGTAGGCGCTGATCTCGCCGGCGACGATCCGGATCACCTTCTTCTCGGTGGTGATGATGATCTCATCCTGGTCGGAGACGATCCCGATCGGGACGAGCGGGCCGGAGTCGCGGTCGAGCTTTATCCCGAGGACCCCCTTCCCCCCGCGTCCCTGCAGCGGGAAGTCGTCGAGGGAGACGCGCTTACCGTACCCCCGCTCCGTCACCATCAGGAGCTTCTTGTCCATCGTTATGTCCCGCTCGAGTCCGGTCATCCCGATCACCTGATCCCCCTCCTCGAGCCGGATCCCGATCACCCCACGCGACGGTCGCTTGGTCAGGCGCACCTCGTCCTCGCGGAACCGGATCGTCTTCCCCTGATGGGTGGCGAGGATCACCTCCCCGTCTCCGGTTGTAGCGGCGAC
>QMQL01000120.1 GCA_003650505.1 Candidatus Acetothermia bacterium
ACCTCCCGGTGGGCCTCGATCGCGACGAGCTTCTGATGTCGCTGATCGAGGCCGGTGCCCAGGAGATGGACGATCAAGGGGAGACGATCGAGATCACGTGCTCCCCGGCGGATCTCACCAGCGTGGCCGAGGCGGTCCGAAAGATGGGTTTGACCCCGATCCGTTCCGAGCTAACGATGGTCCCCAAGAACACGGTCCGGGTGGAGGGCCAAGCGGCGGCCAAGGTGTTGAAGCTGATAGAGGCCCTCGACGAGAACGAAGACGTTCAGGAGGTCTTCGCCAACTTCGACATCCCAGACGAAGTGTTGGAGAAGATCGACGTATAACACAAAGGAGGAAAGGCATGAGGAAGACGGTGGTGGCGTTACTTGTCCTAGCGGGGCTGTTGGTCCTGGCCGTGGGAGCGGTCGGTGCGGACAACGACGCGTGGATACCTGGGCTGGCCTCATTCGTGATCCCCGGCCTCGGACAATTCATCAACGATCAGGTGGATAAGGCGTTCCTTCACTTCGGGATCGCGGTGGCGATAGACTTCGGGGCGTACTACCTCACCACGCTCCTCCCGTACAACTACTACAGTTACCCGCTCGTCGGGTTGGCCCATCTCGGCTGGGCGCTGTACAGCGCCTACGACGCCTACTCGGTGGCAAAGGAGGAGAACTTCACGCTCGGGTTCACCGAGAACGGGTTCGGCTTCTCCTACAGCTTCTAACTGAAGAAGAGGACGAGACTGAGCGCGAGGAAGAAGAGGACTTCGGCAAGTCGGAACTCGCCCTGGCGGAGATCCACCGGGGCGGATTTCGTTGGAAGAAGCTCATTCCTGACCAGATGGACCCCGCCTTCATCCACATCGACGAGGAGCCTTCCGAGATAGTGCCCGAACGCCCCTGACTGGACGATCAGCGTATCGCCGACGACGACCGGATCCGGCGTCTCCTCGTGCGAATGTCCGGTTACGAAGACGTCGACATCGGGAAGAACAGCGGCGATCCGCGCCGCCTCGACCACCGGAAGGTGGGCGACGACGACGATGAGATCGACCGATCCTTCAAGCTCAGCGATCTCCTCCCTCAGGGCGACCTCGGGTGCGATGTAGTCATACCACGGGTAATCGCCGAAGGGGAAGTACTCATCGGTTATAAGGCCGATCGACAGGATACGCAGTCCGCCGCGCTCGATGATCTTGGATCCGACAAACGGAGAGTCCCACCCGAACGCCGGCTTCAGGTTCGCACAGAGGATGGGGAAGGCCGCCTGTTCGATGAGTGCGTTGAGGCGCCTTTCCCCCCAATACAGCTCGTGATTCCCGAGGGCCATCGCGTCATAGCCGAGGTGGTTCATCCACGCCACCATCGCTCTGCCCCCCCAGACGGCGTATATCGGGTTTCGGAAGTCCTGCCAACCGTCTCCGGCATCGAGAAGGAGGGTCGGATAGCCGTCCTTCCGCGCCGATTCGATCAGCGAGGAGAGGGAGGCCATCCGGGCGAATCTGAGGTGAATGTCGTTCGTGTATAGGATCTGAAGCGGGGACGTCTCGGCGATCACCGAAACGAAAACGAGAAGCGCAAGAGAAAGGGTTAGCGTCCTCAAAACGCACCCCCGAGCCCGAGCGTCAGATACCCTTTACCGATGATAAGAGACAGACCCCAAAGGGCGTCCCTCCCAGGATTCAACCTGAGACCGAGAAACGCGGAGGAGCCTCCATCGCCCCCCTCCCAGCCGGCGAGGAGGAAGATCCTCTTCACCGGAAATACGCTGACCGTCACGCGGCGCCTTCCTCCCTTTCCCCAACCCCTGGCGATGTCAAGGCGGACTGGGCCGAGGGATAGTCGGGTGAGGACCCCAAACCCACGAAACGAAGCGGTGAGAAGGATGCCGAGCGGGGGGAGATCGATCGCGAGGAGCCGGCCTTCGAGGTCGAACCGATCCTCCCCGGCCGTTGCCGCCAGATCGATCTGAGCGGATACCCCCCGAGAGATCGTCCCCGCAAACCCACCGCCGCCATACTCGATGGAAATCGACGTCCTCCCCGCCTCCCCTTGCACGAGCCCCAGGGAGAAACCGAAGGACGCCCCCTCGGCATGGACGAGGATCGAGATCAGGCTAAGGCAAACAAAAGCGATCAATCCTTTCACACGACGAGGATAGCCATCTTCAAAGAACGTTACCAACCGTTGATTTACCCCGATCGGCCCGACACAATGGTCTCATGCTGGTCGATAGGGTGAAAGGGACGATCGATCGATACGCGATGATATCAGAAGGCGAGAAGGTCCTCGTCGCCGTATCAGGAGGGGTCGACTCGATCGTCCTATTCGACATCCTTCAGCGTTTACAGGAGGCCTATTCAATCTTGCTTGTCATCGCCCATCTCGACCATGGCCTCCGCGGCGAGGAATCGGCGAAGGACGCGGAGTTCGTGAAGCACCTTGCCGCGGGAGCGAAGGTCCCGATCGTCAGCGAGCGGGTCGACCTTCACTCATCGTCCTCATGGCCCGGCCTCGGCCCGGAGGGGAGGGCGCGTGAAGCCCGCCGCGCGTTCTTGATCCGGGCGGCAAACGATGCCAAGGCCGACGCGATCGCGCTCGGCCATACATCAAACGACAGGGCGGAGACGGTCCTCCTCAACCTGACCCGCGGGGCAGGCCCGGGCGGGCTTGTCGGATTCGATCCGGTCGATCGCCCGTTCATCCGACCATTGATCGAGACTACCCGAGACGAGATCATCGCATATGCCGAGTCCCAGAAGCTCTCCTGGCGGGAGGACACAACGAACGCCGATCTATCCTTTTCGCGGAACCGGATCCGCCATCGGGTCATCCCCGAACTCTCCCGGATCAACCCCCGGATCGTCGAGACGATCTGCCGGGGAGGGGATCTCGTCCGCGATCTCCTTGCCGCCAACTCATATCTCCTCGAGCCGGCCTGGAAGGCCGTCTTGGTAGAGGAGGGACCCGGCCGGATCGCCCTCAAGCGTGGAACGATCGGGGAACTCCCCCCCGAGGTGGGGGCCTTACTCGTCCGCGAGGGGCTCCGTCGGGCGCGGGGAAATCTCACGGGGATCGAGGCGGTGCACGTCGAGGACGCCCTCCGGCTGATCGGCTCGGAACGCGCCCACGGGAGCCTCGATCTACCCGGCCTTGTGATCCGGGTCCAGGGAGATGAGGTAGTACTCTCGGAGGGCCGATTCCCCAAGGAAGGCGGTTTCTCCGAGCCGGTGAAGCTCGGCCGGAACCCCTTCCCGAAGCGCGGCTTCACCCTCGATCTCAAGATCATCCCCTCCGGCTCTGATGAGGCCCGGCTAACCCCGGACGACCCGACAATCGAGCTCGCCGATGCCGATCGGATCGCCTTCCCCCTTCGACTCCGCACCCGTCGCCCCGGGGACCGGTTCGTCCCGCTCGGGATGAAGAAGGAGGTCAAGCTGAAGGATTTCCTGATCAACGAATCGATCCCGTTCTTCGATCGGGATGATCTTCCGCTACTATGCGATCAGGAGAGGATAATCTGGGTGGTCGGGGTGCGGATCTCAGATGAGGTGAGGCTGACGGATAGGACAGAGCGGATCTTGGTCATGCAGGTGGAGAGGGATCCATGATCGCGTTTCTCATCTTCATCGGCTCGATCCTCGTCCTCGTCGGGCTGCACGAGCTCGGCCACTTCCTCGTCGCCCGCGCCTGCGGGGTCGAGATCATCGAGTTCTCGATCGGGATCGGCCCCCGCCTCTTCTCGATCTCGGGGAAGGAGACCCGCTACTCGCTCCGGCCGATCCCGATCGGCGGGTACGTCCGGATGGCCGGCGAAGACAGGAGCGAGGAGGAGGGGGAG